>JAFNAU010000134.1 GCA_017860335.1 Bacteroidota bacterium | reverse complement strand
TTTCAGATAACAGGTGCCAAAAACCTCTGACCAGGCTGAAATATCGTTGGCAGTGGTGTTGTAGCCGAGCTGGGCAAAAGCCTGCGAAACCCGCGTGGTGCCGCTGAAACCATCCAGTACATTTTGTACGCCCTCCAAACCAACCATCAATTCCACAATATACGGAATAAGTTTCAGTTTTGAACCGGCATATTTTACGCCCTGTGTGGAAATTGCTTTGACCATCATTAAATGGTAAATTGTAAAGAAAAAAATTGAATCATTCCACCTCTTCTTCCACCACCAGATTTTCGATAATGAAATTCTGACGTTCGGAAGTGTTTTTCCCCATATAAAATGCTAGCAGATCAATCACTGCATCTTCTTTTTTGAGTGTAACCTGATCGAGACGAATGTCTTTGCCAATGAAATGTTTGAATTCGTCGGGTGAGATTTCGCCAAGTCCTTTAAATCGGGTGATTTCGGGATTTGCTCCCAGCCGGGTTATGGCAGCCAGCCGTTCTTCTTCGGAATAGCAGTAAACGGTTTCTTTTTTATTCCGTACCCTGAAAAGCGGTGTCTGAAGGATAAAGACATGCCCTTTTTTGATTAAATCGGGGAAAAACTGTAGAAAAAAGGTAATAAGCAGGAGCCGTATGTGCATTCCGTCGACATCAGCATCGGTCGCTACAATTACTTTGTTGTATCTAAGCCCGTCAATGCCATCTTCAATGTTGAGCGCTGCCTGCAGCAAATTAAATTCTTCGTTTTCGTAAACAATTTTCTTTGTCAGTCCGAAGCTGTTAAGTGGTTTTCCACGAAGGCTGAACACCGCTTGTGTATTCACATCGCGGCTTTTGGTGATCGAGCCGCTCGCCGAATCGCCCTCAGTAATAAAAATGCTGCTGCTGTCAAGCAGTTCGGGACTTCCTTTCGTATCGTTGTAATGTACCCGGCAATCGCGCAGTTTCTTATTGTGCAAATTCACTTTTTTTGCTCTTTCGCGTGCCAGTTTCGTTACTCCGGCAATAGCTTTACGTTCTTTCTCGGATTCCTGAATTTTCTGAAGAAGAATTTCTGCCGTTTCACTGTTGCGGTGCAGGTAGTTATCCAGCTCTTTTTTTACAAAATCGGAAATGAATTTGTTTACGGTTATACCATCTTTTGCGATATCACGGGAACCAAGTTTTGTTTTGGTCTGCGATTCGAACACGGGTTCTTCCACTCCTATAGCCACTGCAGCTATTATTCCGTTACGTATATCTGTGAGTTCGTGGTTTTTATTGTAAAATTCCTTGATGGTTTTAGCCACCGCTTCGCGAAAAGCGCTCTGGTGTGTTCCGCCCTGGGTAGTATGTTGTCCGTTGACGAAAGAATAGTATTCTTCTCCGTACTGATCGCTGTGTGTAAAGGCAATTTCGATATCTTCAGTTCTGAGGTGAATAATAGGATATAGCGGTTCGGCGGTCATGTTCTCGTTGAGCAGGTCGGTCAAACCGTTTTTCGAAAGTATTTTTTTTCCATTGAAAAGAATGGTAAGTCCGGTATTGAGATATGAAAAATTACGAAGCATCGTTTCAATAATGTCGTAATTATACACATAATTCTGAAACAGAGTTTTGTCGGGTTCGAATATTACCAGCGTACCATTTTCAGCTTTCAGTTCTTCCAGTTCTTCGGTTTGTAGCAAACCTTTTTCAAATTCAGCCCTGCGCGATTGTCCTTCACGAAAACTCTGAATAATAAAACTGGATGATAAAGCATTTACTGCCTTGGTACCGACTCCATTCAGTCCGACGGATTTTTTAAAAGCCTGAGAATCGAATTTTCCTCCGGTATTCATTACCGAAACTGCTTTTACAAGGCTGTTCAGCGGAATTCCACGTCCATAATCTCTCACGCTCACAATACCATCGGCAATACTAACCTCGATTAATTTTCCGTACCCCATACGGAATTCGTCGATCGAGTTGTCGATGACCTCCTTCAGAAGGACGTAAATTCCATCATCGGAATGTGTACCATCACCAAGTTTACCAATGTACATCCCAGGACGACGGCGGATATGCTCCAGACCTTCGAGGGTAACGATATTGGCATCATCATATCTGATTTCAGCAACTTCCTGTTCTATCAAATTTTCCATATTTCAATCAAAAAAATTGTCAGGGTTTATTTTATCATTATCGGGTTATCCAGTTTTCGGGATTTAGGCGGGTCAGACCAGACCATATCTGGAAAATCAATTCTGTTTTTCCTCCGTTTTCTTCATCGGTATATATCTGTCCGATAGCTTGTTTTGCCTTCACATGGTCGCCTGTACGAACGTAAATATTTGTCAGATTTCCGTATAGTGTGCGATAATTTCCATGCTGAATGATAACGGCGTTACCGCTTCCCGGAAGTGAAAATCTCCGCTCAACGACACCTTCGAAAACTGCCCGGGCATTCGTCCCTGACGGAGAAAGAAAATATGTTCCCTTGTTGTCAATTTGTACGTGTTTAAGAACCGGATGTGGCTGTACGCCATAATGCCCGCTGATCGAGCCACGATCGACCGGCCATGGAAGTCTTCCCCTGTTTTGTTCGAATCCGCCCGAAAGCAAACTTTCTTCTCTTGACATTTCGTACACCACTGATGATGTGCCGGAACTCTCACGGTTTGTTTCTGCAGTTCTTGCTGCTGTTGTTGTTACCTCCGGTTTGGATGTATTTTCAGCTATAGTTTTAGTTTCTGGTATTTTCGATGTTTCAGTTTTCGTCGTAGTTGATGTTGTTTTTTCTTTTGCTTTCTTTGCTTCAGCCAGTTTACGGTCTTCGGCAGCCTTTTTGTCGCGTTCTTCTTTTATTCTGCGTTCTTCGGCTAATTTTTTCCGGAGTTCCTGTGCTTGTTTTTCAGCCGCTTCGGCTCTGCGTCTGGCTTCTGCTTTCCTGATTTCTTCTGCAATTATCTGTTCTATTCTGTTGTCTATTTCGTTTCGTTTGTGTTGTTGCATCCGGTATTCATCCCTGAGTTTCTTTTCTTCCTGCTGCAGACCTGCCAGCAACACTTTTTCGTTGGATTCATCTTGTTTGAGTTTTGCGGCTTCCATTTCCTTTGATTTCATAGCCTGCATTTTTGAGCCTTTGTGCATGTCGAGGCTATCGGTTTTCAGTGCTATCTGCTGTTTGACCTGCTCAATTTTCCTCACCTGTTCTTTACGGTAATTTGTAAATTCCTGCAGGTATCTGACACGACGCAATGTCTGGTCAAAATTATTGGATGAAAGTAAAAACATGAGTTTGGAATAGGAACTTCGGTTTGCCTGGGTTTTCTGAATGAGTTTGGCATAATCCTGTTTCAGTTTTTCGAGCTGATCTTCCAGTTCCTTTTTCTGGCTAATCAGATCGATTATTTTCTTATCCAACAGATTGATTTCCTTGCTGTAATTATTGATGAGATTCTTCCGTTCTTTCAGGTTTTTTTTCAGAAAGTCAAGTTTATTGAGTGATGCTTTTTCTTTCTTTTCGGTTTGTTTTATCTGTTTGTTGGTATTAAGAATACGCTCCTGAATCTGCTTTCGTTCTTTCTGCAAATCGTCCACAGTCTGAGCCTGCAACGTAGCACTGTAACAGAGGCAGAGTGAAATGAAAGTCAGGAGTAAAAAAAACTTATTCTTCATTTTTATCATATGTTATACTATCTCATTTTTCAGAGAAACAGTGAATTATTTATTAAAAAAACGGGTGAAGTCACCACGCTGATAACGCCGGAGATTGGCAGCTTCGAGCACCAAAGGTTTATCAAATTCCACTTCTACAATTTTGAAGTATAACGAAGCCTTTGATTCTCCTTTGAGGGCCTCCATATTTATCATTTCAGGAAAAAGCTGTTTGTCGTAATTTTTAAATCCGGAATATTCAGTCTTCAGCGTATAGGATTCGTCATTAGTTTTGAGTACCAGACTGATAATTCGGCCTAAGGTGGCATCAACCGTGATTTCCTGATTCATCCGTTCACCCGGCACGGTAAGTATTCCCGACTTTACATCGTTGTCTTTCCATTTGTAATCACTGGCAAGAAAAGTTTTAATGCCCGACACGAAGAGTCTGTTGCTGATTAGTGCCTGAATGCTTTTATAATCAAAATCCAACCCCAGACGACTTCTCAATTGCGCATACTGTGCTTCGTAGTAGGTTTTATTAGTTTTATCAATAAGGACTATGTTCCAGGGAGTAAGCTCCAGTTTGAACAACTCGATACCAAAAAACGGTTGAATGGAAAGGTGAATGGCCGAATCTGTAACCATCTTGCAGGTCGCATTTACAGTCATCCGACGTTCCTTCATGTCCACATCGACTGTCATCTTTTTAATGTTAGCCGAACTGAAAGCTGGTTGTTTGTCCTGCAGTTTTGCCACCATAGCTGCCGGAGTCATTTCTGTTGGAATTTCACTTTTAACCAGCAGCTTTTTGGACTTACACGCTCCGAAAGCCAACAGCACAATACTCAACAGAATGATTTTATTTATTGTTACTTTCATCTTACTTTACATTTTCAATATTAAGATTAGCTTTTTCAATTTTTATTTTGAGGGCCTCGTCGGTTTTGCCGGAATCCCATGCCTTTTGCCACATTTCAAGTGCTTTATTTTCATTTTTTAGCGCTAAAAGTATATCGCCGTAATGCTCCAGAATAACTCCGGGGTCATGTTCTTTTTCCAGATTGTCCACAGCCCGCTCAATATAGAATTTGGCAAGGCTGAAATTACCCTGCTGGTACAAAATCCAGGCATAAGTATCCAGATAAGTGCTGTTTTTAGGCTCAAGTTCCACCGTTTTGGCACTCATACGCTCTGCCTTTCGCAAATCAAGTTTTTCTTCCGACAGGTAGTAGGCATAGTTATTCATTACATACACGTTGGCGGGATTTTGCTCAAGGGCTTTCTCGTAGTTCAAAAATGCTTTTCCCTTGTTATTCAGTTTATAGTAGATATCGCCTATCTGGCCATAAAAACTACTGATAACGGCTGATGAAGCGGATTCTACATTTAAAAGCGCTTCTTCATTCGTTTTAAGGGATGCGTCATATTCGCCAAGCTGATACTCAGCCATGGATTTGTAAAAATAAAACTGAGGAATTTTCGGCAATTCTTTTATTCCTCGTTTTGTCAGGTCAAGAATTGCAAGTGTATCTTCTTTCTCGGAAAGTATCTGGAGCGAAGTGAGCCAGGCTATTTCGTTTTTCGGATTGATGTCAATCACGCTCTGCAGCTCGGAAAGTGCTTCGGGAAATCTTTTCTGATTTTGTAAAAAATGAGCGTAGTAAGCGTGAGGCTTTTCTTCGAGCGGATACATCTCCACCAGCAGTCTGAAAAGTTCCTCTGTTTCACCAATTTTCTGATCATCTGAAAGTAATTTATCCACATACTGCCCGAGTATATCCATTTTGGTATCGGAAGGCAGGGCAGGATTTTTCAATGCTGAAACAATGGATTCTAAAGCCTTATCCGGTTGTTTCTTTTCTTTGTAATAGTTTGCCAGAGAGATATATACAAACGGATTGGCAGGATCGTCAGCCAACACGCGCTGATAGATTTCAAATGCTTTTTCGGGCTGTTTCTGATCCATGAAAATATCGCCACGAAGTACCTGATAGCGCGTTTCAGAAGGATATTTGGCTACCAGTTTGTCGATTTCGGCTGTAGCTTTTTTAGCTTTATTGAGGGCTGCGTAGAGCTGAAATTTTTCAAATGACAGATACTCATTGATACCAACATACGATTCCAGCTTATCAAGCGCCCGTATGGCTTTGTCATACTCGCCGGTCTGTTTGTAGAGCGATGAGAGCATATTGTAAACAGCTTCGCGCTCCGGATAAATTTTACTGAGCGCT
>JAFNAU010000133.1 GCA_017860335.1 Bacteroidota bacterium | reverse complement strand
TTCGTTGCGGAAAGCTTTCCCTATTTGAGCGATGCCGAAAGGTATTTTCATGCGACCGGTTTTCTGCACATTCAGGTAGTTGACAAAAATACCCTGAGCTGTTTCGGGACGAAGATAGATTTTCATGGCTCCATCTGCTGTAGAACCCATTTCAGTACTGAACATCAGGTTGAACTGGCGAACATCAGTCCAGTTTTTGGTACCACTGATAGGACATACCACTTCGTAATCCACGATGATTTGTTTGAGTTCATCCAGATCGCTGTCGTTCAGCGCTTTTGGTCTGGCGAAACATCACCGGGTCAAAGCTTTCACCAAAACGTTTGGCTGCTTTTTCCACTTCCTTTTCAATCTTTTCGTCGTATTTTGCCAGCAAATCTTCAATCAATACATCTGCACGATAGCGTTTTTTGCTGTCTTTATTATCTATCAACGGGTCGTTGAACGCGTCCACGTGACCCGAAGCTTTCCAGGTTGTCGGGTGCATGAAGATGGCAGCGTCAATTCCGACCACATTTTCGTGCAGCAGGGTCATGCTGTCCCACCAGTATTTTTTTAGGTTGTTTTTTAGTTCCACACCGTTTTGTCCGTAGTCATAAACGGCGCTCAGTCCATCGTATATCTCGCTCGAAGGAAATACAAATCCATACTCTTTGCAATGTGCAATCAGTTTTTTAAAAACATCTTCTTGTGAAGCCATATCCTATTTTTACAGTTTATTGAGTTACAATTTGAAATTTAGATTGCAAATTTACTGAAAAATATTGATTATTAAATCAAACCGATGCTAACGACTTAAAAAATCGGTTGTTTTGTTGAATAACTTAATATTTGCGGGTATTATTGATATGATGGTGAATTTTTTTTTTTTGATAAAACTGATAACGTTGTCAGTCTGTGTTGCTGCTGCGCTTTTTACAGTTTTGTCAAAAAAGCATACAATATATTTCAGAGTTTGTACGTAAATCCGAATTTCCAGCCACTCTCGAGTAAACGTTCGTGGTATTTGTCAAAACCAAATGGAAGTAACGAATGGATTTTTCCGTAGGGGTTGGCAAAGAGTGAACCGCCGAATTTGAAATCGTATTTTACTCCTACGCCCAGCATCAGGCCAATGCCGCTCTGGCTGTCTACATGACTGTCGCTCATGAGGTCAAGATCAAGAAGTAATCCACCATTTGCAAAGAAATACTTCCAGAAACCAGCTCTTACACCTACCGGAATATCGATTAACGACAGTGTTGAATTGCTTGTAGTGACTTGTGGAATGGGGGCTGATGTGGTTTCGATTTTATAAAGACTATAGGTCAAACCTGTTTCCAGTTCCAGCCAGTGGTTGATTGGTCTCAGATAAATCAGTCCGATACCCGAAGCATCGGTGACCGTGTGACTTGCCGCACCCAACAGGGCAGGTTGGAGAACATTTGTGCCTCCGTTCAGGGAATAAGTAAATCCGATTTTTCCTTTGTCGTCTGTTTGAGCATAAGTAGCTGATAATGTGAATAAACTTGCAGATAAGATCAATAATTTCAGGTTCAATAGTTGTTTCATGGTTGTTGATAACTTTTATTTTTTACTCCTTAATACACCGCAAACTTACTGATTATTTTTCAAATTTTTGTGTAACTTTGCCTGTTGAATCGGTTTGAATATCCATTTTAGAATGTTTATCACCGAAAAATACCATTCCTGATCCTGAAAAACAATTGTTGAATAAAATATATGGCAAAAGACGAAGAGCTCAACGACATTGAAGAACAAGAAGTCCCTGATGAAGAAACAGCTGAATTAACCCAGGAAACAGATGATTCCGAAACAGATAGTAAGACTCATTCAAACTACAAAGTTCCCAAAATATCAGACGATGCTGTAAAACATCACCTTTCTGGGATGTACCAGAATTGGTTTTTGGACTACGCCTCATACGTAATTCTGGAACGTGCCGTACCGGATATTTACGATGGTCTGAAACCTGTTCAGCGCCGCATACTCCATTCGATGAAACGACTCGACGACGGACGTTACAACAAGGTTGCCAATATTGTGGGTCATACCATGCAGTTTCACCCTCACGGTGATGCTTCTATTGGTGACGCGCTGGTACAGTTGGGGCAGAAAGACCTGCTGATTGACTGTCAGGGAAACTGGGGAAATATCCTCACAGGCGACGGGGCAGCCGCTCCGCGTTATATCGAAGCCCGTTTGTCGAAATTTGCTCTCGAAACTGTATTTAACCCGAAAATTACCGAGTGGAAACCCTCATACGATGGCCGTAACAAGGAACCAATTGATTTACCCGTAAAATTCCCGCTTTTACTTGCACAGGGTGTGGAAGGTATTGCTGTAGGGCTGAACTCCAAGATATTACCTCACAATTTCAATGAACTCATTGATGCCAGCGTGGCTCATCTCCGGGAGGAAGATTTCGTGTTATACCCAGATTTTCAAACAGGCGGAAGCATCGATGTCAGCCGTTACAATGACGGCGAAAGGGGCGGAGCCGTGAAAATCCGTTCGAAAATAGGTAAGATTGACAATAAAACACTGGTGATTACTGAAATTCCCTTTGGAACCGACACTTCCAAACTGATTGAAAGCATTATCAAAGCCAGTGAAAAGGGCAAAATCAAAATCCGCAAGGTGGATGATAATACATCTGCCAATGTGGAAATACTTATTCATCTGTCGCCGGGAACTTCATCCGACAAAACCATTGACGCACTGTATGCCTTTACTCAGTGCGAGTTGAGCATTTCGCCCAATTGTTGTGTCATTCACGATAAAAGACCCCGTTTCATGGGCGTGAGCGATCTGCTACGCATCAGTACCGATCATACCAAAGATTTACTCGAACAGGAACTTATTATTCAGCGCAATGAGCTGAGCGAACAGCTGTTTTTCGTTTCGCTCGAAAAAATATTCATTGAGAACCGGATTTACAAGGATAAGGAATTTGAGGAAAGTACCAATCAGGATGAGGTGGTTGCACACATTGACAAAAGACTGGAACCTTTCAAAAAAGATTTTATCCGTGAAGTGACACGCGAAGATATACTGAAACTGCTTGAAATCAAGATGGTGCGTATCACCAAATTTGACACAGATAAAGCAAACGACACCATCATCGGCATTCAGAAGAAAATTAAGGAAATCGAATACAACCTTGATCATTTGATTGACTACACTATATTCTGGTTTGAAAATCTGAAAGATAAATACGGAAAGAACTATCCACGCCGTACTGAAATTCGCAATTTCGATACCATTGTCGCGGCTAAGGTGGTGGAAGCCAACGAAAAGCTTTATGTTAATCACGAAGAAGGTTTTATCGGTACGGCATTGAAAAAGGATGAGTTTGTCTGCAATTGTTCCGATATAGATGATGTAATTGTTTTTTTCAAAGATGGTAAATATAAAGTGGTGAAAGTGGCTGAGAAGCTCTTTGTGGGCAAGAATATCCTCTACATTAATGTTTTCAAAAAGAACGACAAACGCACCATTTACAACGCTGTATATCGTCACGGGAAAACAGGACCTTATTATATGAAGCGTTTCGCGGTTACCGGAATTACACGCGACAAGGAATACGATGTTACCCAGGGCAAGGATGGTTCCAAAATCATCTATTTCACAGCCAATCCGAATGCTGAGGCTGAAGTTATCCGTGTAACACTCAAGCCAAAGCCCCGCCTGATAAAACTTGTTTTTGAAAAAGACTTCAGCGATATCGCCATCAAGGGTCGTCAGTCCATGGGAAATATGCTTACCAAGAACGATGTGCACCGGATCGCGCTGAAACAAAAAGGAGGTTCTACCCTTGGTGGACGCGAAGTCTGGTTCGACCGCGATATCCTGCGTTTCAATTACGATAACCGGGGCGAATATCTCGGCGAATTCCTGAGCGATGAGCAGGTGCTCGTCATCTCAACCAAAGGCGAATACCGCACCACCAACTTCGATCTGAGCAATCATTTCGAGAAAGATATTCTGATTATCGAAAAGTTTGATCCGAATAAAGTGTGGTCGGTGGTACTATATGATGCTGATCAGAAATTTCATTATCTGAAACGTTTTCAGTTGGAACCCTCGGCAAAACCGGTCAGCTTCCTGGGCGAAAATCCGGCTTCGCAGCTGATACTGATGTCAGGTGAGGATTTTCCGCGTTTCGAAGTAACGTTTGGCGGTACCGACGCTTATCGTGAAGCCCTTGTGGTGGATGCCGAAGAGTTTATCGGAGTGAAAAGTTACAAGGCAAAAGGAAAACGCCTGGCAACCTGGGAAATAGAAAACATTAACGAACTGGATCCGGTAAGGTTTAAAACAGAAGATAAAACGGAAAAGGATAATAATCCGGAAGATAATGATGTGGAGAACGAAATGTCTGAAAATGATGAACTTATTGACCCGGAAGAGGACAACCAGAAGATAATAGACGATATTACCGGGCAGATGACTTTGTTTTAGTAAAGATTGTCTGTGTTATTGATTATTGACATGTCATTTCTACTATCTTTTTTATTTTGAATTTACTTTTATTTAATACAGGTTTGGGAATCGACTTAATTTTATATAAACGAGGCTGTCTTGTTGATATTTTGGCATCGTTACTGATAATAAATGCTTCGAAAGATAAAATGCACCGAAACGATGAAATTTTGCGGTTGAACTCTTTGATAACAGACTGCAGGATTATTGATCTTGTAACCAATAAACGGTCACACAGCATGGAAGCTTCTCAGATAATCCGAAACTTTATTTTAATATAAGGTAGAGTCATTGTTAAACTAAAGTATCAATATTCGGATTATTTTTACCACTTTACCTCACTAAAGTTACGGCCATAAGCCCAATGATGACTTCGTTAGCAAGGCTTTTTAGTTTCAGAGACTGAAGTTCCTTGTTCTTGTCGAGAGGGATGTTGAGAATGACTCCGGCACCTCCATCAATAACCCGTCCATATACTTCCATAGAGTCGATATTCAGTGCATTCCCTATATCATTGCTTACTATGCCAGATTTAAATGCAACACGATATGGTCGTGGTGTATTAATCCTGAAAGCACGGTCATCAGTATAGTAATCCTGCTCAATAGGGCACCAGGTGTCGGGATTTACAAGTGGCAATGTTTCACTTGTTCCGTCTTTATAACTTACAGTGACCGTACCGTTTACGAATTGCGACTGCATGGGATTGGTGGTACCGGCCATGAGTAATACCGCATGTTGCGCTCTGCCGCTTAGTCCAACCGAAAGCGAATCCGGGTAATTGTCCCACAAGGTTGTGAAAGCAATGTTGTTTTTCCCATCAGGAATTCGGAAAGGAAGTCCCGTTGGTGTTGTAAAGGTCTGATTATGCGTTGACTGACGAAGTCCGGTGTCGTCAATTTCGTAAGTTAGCAGCGGTTTGCACCATTCACCCACACCCTGCCAGGGTGTTTGCAGTGTAGTGTAAGGCGATCGGGGCGACAAATATTCGTTTTTGAAGATATCGGTAACTGAAGCATTGAGTATGCTGTCAATATTTATCTGAATAAATTCAGCTTTCGATTTTGAAAAATCAGGCAGGAGGGTATTTCTTGCAAATGAACTGTCCTTTTTTTGAATTTCAACTTCAGTCGGTTTCCACCAACTCATCTCTTCCTGCAATAATTTTACAAAACCATCTCTTTTCCCGGTTGTTTTTGCCAAAGAAGGGTCTAATTGGTTACCATCCCACTCAATTTTTATTTCCGGTTGTTCTGCGTTTCCGCACCGGATTTCAACCAATGGAAATTCAATATTTTCAAGTATAGTCCAGTGGGCTATTTTACCGTTGATTTTAACTGATTTGATTTTTTCGTGAGTTACCGGTAGCTGAAGGATCAGTTCGGACTTTACGTCAAATTTGTTTTTTAGTAAATAATAGTCAGTTTTGTTTTTTCGATTGAAGTTGAATTCAAGATAGGGAGCTGTGAATTCGGCAAAATCCCAGTCGTGTGGCAAACCGGGGCGAATGATTATCCTGCCGTTAAGCAAATCGGGCGAAACTCCGAATAACCCCTGCACCAAAGCACGTGAATAGATGCCAACCGGATCACCAAAATCGCGGTAAGTTTCGCCGCGTGCTGCATCATAGAAACTGATTTGTCCCACATTTCCGGGTGACCG
>JAFNAU010000132.1 GCA_017860335.1 Bacteroidota bacterium | reverse complement strand
ATTCCCGAATGTTAATACACATTTTCTGGGTGATACAGTACGTTATTTCAACAAGGTTCACCTGGCATTAGCTGTTGATACCGAACGTGGACTGATGGTCCCCGTAGTACGTAATGCAGATGATTTAACCATCGGAGGTTTGGCTCAGCAATTCAAAGAAATGGCAAATGCCTGCAGGAAAGGAAGTATTAATCCCGAGTTGCTATCAGCTGAGGCTGCTACATTTACAGTTTCCAATCTTGGTAATTATGGGGTGGAAATGTTTACACCGGTCATCAATCTGCCGCAGTCGGCTATTTTGGGCGTAAATACCATTGTTCCCCGTCCGAAAGATCTGGGCGATGGCGTGTATGCTTTTGTTCCGTATATCGGACTGAGCCTTACTTATGATCATCGCTCACTGGATGGAGGCGAAGCAATAATAAAACAATGAATGAATGTTCTAAATACCTGAAAAACTCACACATTGGCACATTCTCACATTGGCAAATTTAATAACAATGTACGACTTAATGATTATTGGCGGAGGTCCGGCCGGATATGTGGCAGCAGAAAGAGCTGGTCACAAAGGACTTAATGTTATTTTATTCGAAAAGAAATCAATGGGTGGCGTTTGTCTGAATGAAGGATGCATCCCGACTAAAACCCTGCTTTACAGTGCAAAAACTTACGAAAATGCGTTGCATGGAGATAAATATGGCATTTTTGCCGAAAATGTCCGCTTCGATTTCGGGAAAATAGTTGCACGTAAAAATAAAGTGGTTAGAAAACTGGTTGCAGGGGTGAAAAGCAAGATGAAAGAGAATAACGTAACCGTTGTTGAAGGTGAAGCAATCATACTGGGACGCAGCGAAAAGGGTGTGGAAGTAAATTGTAACGGAGAAAGTTATCTGGCTAAAAACCTGCTGATATGTACCGGCTCCGAAGCGTCTGTTCCGCCTATTCCTGGCTTGGCGGAAGCCGGAGATGTCATCCTTACCAACCGCGAAATTCTCGAACTGAAAGAGCAACCGGCTACATTGGTTGTAATTGGTGGAGGGGTAATCGGGATGGAATTTGCAAGTTTCTATAACAGCCTTGGTACAAAAGTAACAGTTATTGAAATGTTGCCGGAAATATTGGGCGGACTGGATTTTGAAGTTTCCGCTATGCTTCGCGATATTTATACCAAGAAAGGAATTGAATTTCACCTCAATGCCAAAGTGGTGCGGGTGGATGGAAATACGGTGGTATTCGAAAAGGATGGAAATACCGAAACCATTCAGGGAGAAAAAATTCTGCTAAGCGTTGGACGCCGTGCTGTTGTGAAGGGTTACGGACTGGAAAATCTGAATATTGAGATGACACGTGGAGGCATCAAAGTGGACGAAAAAATGAGTACTAATGTGCCCGGAGTGTTTGCGGCAGGCGATGTAACCGGATTTTCACTGTTGGCTCACACTGCCAGTCGTGAAGGTGAAGTGGTCGTCAATAATCTGACCGGAAGAAATGATATCATGCGTTATAATGCTATTCCGGGAGTTGTTTACACCAATCCTGAAGTAGCGGGTGTGGGTGAAACCGAAGAAAGCGCCAAAGCCAAAGGCATTCCTTACAAAGTAATAAAACTGGCAATGAGTTATGCCGGACGTTTTGTGGCTGAGAATGAAGGTGGCAACGGACTGTGCAAAGTGCTGGTTGGTGAAAAACACGGTGAAGTTATCGGAGTGCATATGCTGGGAAATCCCAGTAGCGAAATTATTTACGGTGTCTGTATGGCAATCGAACAGGAAATGACAGTAAAAGAATTGCAGGAAGTGGTATTTCCGCATCCTACCGTCAGCGAAATATTTAAAGAAACAATATTCTCAATATAATAAATAGCTACTAAGTCACGAAGTTATATTTTTATGATGCTTAGTGCCTTTTGTGGTAAAAAGAGAAAAAAATTATTATACCATGCCTAAAATACAATTTATTGACCCGTCACAAGCGCGTCAACCCGGTTTCGTTGAATTTCAGCCTATTCCGGCTAATCAGTATCAGAAAACGGTTAAGGATGAAAAAGGAAATTTTTCGGATGAAGAATTTAAAGCCATTTATCACGACATGGCCCTTATCCGCGAATTTGAAATCATGCTCAATCTCATCAAAACGAAAGGAGAGTATAACGGAACACCGTATAACCATCCAGGTCCTGCTCACCTGTCCATCGGGCAGGAATCGGCAGCTGTGGGAATGGCCTGGACACTCACTGTCGACGACTTTATTTTCGGAAGTCACCGCAGTCACGGGGAGATACTGGCAAAAGGGATGTCGGCCATTCATAAAACGGATGATGATGAACTGCTGAAGATCATGGAAAGTTTCTTTGATGGTGCGGTACTGAATGTTGTGAAAAAAGATTTCAACGGAACAACAAAGGAACTGGCACGACGCTTCCTGGTTTATGGTACATTAGCCGAAATTTTTGCCCGCGAAACCGGCTTCAATCGCGGTTTGGGTGGATCAATGCATGCATTCTTCACTCCTTTTGGCGTTTATCCCAACAATGCCATTGTGGGTGGTTCGGGTGATATTGCCGTTGGTGCTGCTCTATACAAAAAAGTAAACCGGAAGCCGGGCTTGGTCGTAGCCAATATCGGTGATGCTTCTATGGCTTGCGGACCCGTGTGGGAAGGTATTACATTTGCTGCCATGGATCAGTTTAATAATCTGTGGGAAGGCGATATGAAGGGTGGTTTACCTGTGATTATCAACATTATGAATAATCAGTACGGAATGGGAGGCCAGACTTGCGGCGAAACGATGGGTTATGGTATTGCAGCCCGCATCGGTGCCGGTGTTAATCCCGAACAGATGCATGCCGAACGTGTGGATGGCTACAATCCGCTTGCCGTGATTGATGTTTACAAGCGTAAACGAAAAATAATTGAAGATAAGAAAGGTCCGGTTCTGCTGGATGTATTAACCTATCGTTACAGTGGTCACTCGCCTTCGGATGCCTCATCGTATCGCACGAAGGAAGAAGTGGAAGCCTGGGAAAACCAGGATTGCATAGCTTCTTTCGGTAAACAAATGATTGAAGCAGAAGTCGTAGGTCAGCATCAACTGGATGCTGTTCAGGCGGATGTAAAGGCGCTGGTTTACGAAATGTTCCTGAAAGCTATTGACGATGAGGTGTCACCTCGTATGAAAAATCCGGAAAAGATAAGCGATATGATGTTCTCCAATGGATCGGTGGAAAGTTTCTCCGATGCCAAACCGGATGTGCTGATGCCGCTTGAAGAAAATTCACGGGTAAAGAAAATTGCAGCTAAAGAACGGTTTGCATTCGATGCCGATGGAAAACCTTTCAGCAAGATGAAGCAATATCAGCTTCGCGACGGTATATTCGAAGCCATAATGGATCGTTTCTACAAGGATGCATCGCTGGTAGCTTACGGCGAAGAAAACCGCGACTGGGGTGGTGCGTTTGCAGTTTATGGCGGAATGACCGAAGCGTTGCCCTATCACCGTTTGTTCAATTCCCCCATTTCCGAAGCATCCATCATCGGAACAGCCATTGGTTACGCTATGTGTGGCGGACGGGTGATCCCTGAAATTATGTATTGCGATTTCCTCGGACGTTGCGGCGACGAAGTGTTTAATCAACTTCCCAAATGGCAGGCAATGAGTGGAAATGTACTCAAAATGCCAGTTGTGGTGAGGGTTTCGGTGGGCTCAAAATACGGTGCCCAGCACTCGCAGGACTGGACTTCGCTGGTTGCTCAGATACCGGGTCTGAAAGTCTGTTTCCCTGTCACGCCTTACGATGCCAAGGGGCTGATGAATGCTGCATTGCAGGGAACCGATCCGGTGATTTTCTTCGAAAGTCAGCGTATTTACGAAATCGGGGAACAATTTCACAAAGGTGGAGTTCCGGCAGGATATTACGAAATACCGTTTGGTGAACCCGATGTGAAAAAAGAGGGGAATGATATTACTTTCCTGACTGTAGGTCATACGCTTTATCCGGCTTTGCAGGCAGCAAAAGTTCTGGAAGAAAAATACGGAATGACGGCCGAAGTTATTGATGCACGTTCGCTCGTACCGTTCAATTACGAAAAAGTGATTGCATCGGTAAAGAAAACCGGAAAAATAATTGTAGCCAGCGATGCAACAACTCGTGGTTCTTTCCTGAACGATCTGGCGGCAAATATCGGTCAGCTAGCGTTCGATTATCTTGATGCTCCGGTATGTGTACTTGGTTCGCGCAACTGGATTACACCTGCTTACGAACTTGAAAGTTCATTCTTCGCGCAGCCATCCTGGTTCCTCGATGTTATTCATGAACGAATTCAGCCACTGAAGGACTACATACCCGGACAGAATTTTACCAGTGCCGAACTTATTCGCCGCTCGAAATCAGGGGTTTAGATAATTATATTAAGGCACTTAACCGACAAAGGATGAGTGCCTTAATATATTAAATGAACATCTCCGCAATCAATCATTAAAGGAAATATTCACATATGAAGAACACAGGACGGTTTTGGTTAATGCTGATGCTGTTGCTTCAGCTCCTTGTCACGCAACAGGTAATTGGAGAAGTGCCGACCACAGGTATTAAGGTCAAAGCTCCCTTTCAGATGCCGGTTATTCGTGTGCCTGATTTCTCGAAGTGTAAAACATATACTATCACTGATTTTGGAGCAGTTCAGGGCGACAAGTCTAAAATCACGCTGGCGATAGCTAGAGCCATTGAAGTCGCTAATAATTCCGGCGGAGGCACAGTTGTTGTGCCCGAAGGGGAGTGGATTACCGGGAAAATACATCTGAAAAGCAATGTCAATCTGAATCTGATGAAAGGAGCAATCCTGCTTTTTTCCGATAATCCGGCAGATTATTTACCGGCAGTACACTCAACCTGGGAGGGATTGGAATGTTACAATTATTCGCCGTTGATATATGCGTATGAGTGTAAAAACGTGGCAATTACAGGCGAAGGTCAGGTACAATCCCTGATGGACAACTGGAAAAAATGGGCAGGACGGCCAAGAGCTCACATGAACAGCCTGAAAAATCTCTATTACTGGGCGTTCGACAATAAGCCGGTGAACGAGAGGATTATGGTAAACGATTCTTCCAATTTGCGTCCGCAATTTATCCAGATGAACCGCTGTGAAAATGTTCTGATTGATGGAGTTAATATAATAAACAGCCCCTTCTGGACGATACATCTTTATTTGTCGAGAGATATTGTAATCAGAAATGTCAGCGTATATGCTCACGGACACAACAACGACGGTGTGGATCCTGAAATGAGCCAGAATGTACTGATAGAAAATTGTACGTTCGATCAGGGAGATGATGCCATTGCTGTGAAGTCGGGCCGTAGTCCTGAAGGCTGGCGCACCCGCACACCTTCAAAAAATATTGTCATACGCAACTGTACGGTAAAAAACGGGCATCAGTTGCTGGCTATCGGAAGTGAACTCTCCGGTGGTATCGAAAATATCAGTCTGAGAAATTGCACTGTATCAAAAGGAGCAAAAATGTTTCATCTGGTATTCATCAAAACGAACGAAAGAATGGGTGGATACGTGAAAAATATTTTTGTGAAGAATATTAAAGCCGGTAGTGTACAAAACGGGGTACTCGGAATAGAAACGGATGTGCTGTATCAGTGGCGTGATCTTGTTCCTACAATCGAGAAACGACTTACTCCGATAAAGAATATCAGTCTGAAAAATATGAAGGCAGACAAAGTGGAATTCATTTCGCGGATACTGGGACAAAAGGAATTGCCTGTTGAGAATGTGAAATTAAAAAATATTGCTGCTGATACCATTAGTTCTAAAAAACACATTCACGAAAATGTTCTCAGATTTAGAGAAAAATAATCTTAAAATGCATATTATGAGTTACATGAAAGTTAACGCCCACCTGCATACACCGTACTCTTTCAGCGCTTTTAGTGATATCGATGAGGCGCTGGACAGAGCAGTTGCCGAAGGGGTAAAAGTTGCAGGAATTAATGATTTTTACACTACGGCAGGATATGAAGAATGGGCTACAGGTTGTAAAAAAAGAGATTTGTTTCCGTTGTTCGGGATTGAATTTATCAGCCTGAATGAAGAAGATCAGAAGGTGAACCTTATGCATCGCTGCTGGCAGATGTCCGGAAAGAGGCTAACAACCAGGTGGAAGCCATGTGTGCTAAGCTGAATGAACTGTTGAGAGCAAATGATGCCGGTTTTTCGCTCGATTTCAAATGGATTAAAAACGAACTCACAAAGGGTTCTGTCCGCGAGCGTCATCTGGCAAAGTCACTCAGGATTGAGATAAATGATGTGGCTGGCGTTGAAAACGAAATACGCGCTAATCTCCTGAAAGCGGGTGGCGCAGCGTTTGTTCCGGAGGATGCCAAAGCTTTTTTGCCGATGCAGACAGTTTGCGAAATTATCCTGGCGGGCGGTGGCATTCCTACTTATCCGTTTCTGGCCGATGATGCTAAAGGAGGCTATACCGATTTTGAAAACGACCTGCAACGCGTTGCAAAGCAATTAACCGAACGCGGATTTCATTCGGTGGAGTTTATTACAACCCGAAACGAAGTCAATCTTTTAGAGAAATACGCGGAATATCTTTATGAGCAGGGATTTGTTGTAATGTTTGGAAGCGAACACAATACACCGGCTATGGAACCGGTTGAACTTTTTGCAAGAAACAACACACCACTGACTGAAAAACTGATGAAAATCAACTTTGAAGGCTCGTGTGTGGTTGCAACACACCAGCATCTTGTTGCACAGGGTTTGAGCAGACCGCTCCAAAAGAGCAGAATTTGTAAAACTAGGAAAAGAATTAATTGAAAATAATTAAAGTTAGTTTCCGTAACGGGAATTAATATGAAATACTTTTCAAAAATGAAGGAAATAGAGCAACTTATAGAAATATCTCAATTTTACGGAAAAGACAGTCGTTTTGTCATTGCCGGAGGTGGAAACACGTCGTATAAAAATCAGGAGAGAATATGGGTGAAAGCCAGTGGTTCATCGTTGGCAACCATCACGGAGGATGGATTTGCGGTGCTGGATCGTGAAAAATTAAATCTGATGTCAGTAAAAGTGTACAGCACCGACACCACCGAACGCGAGGAACAAGTGAAGAACGATCTGGCTGATGCAACCATTACCAAAGGAAAACGTCCGTCGGTGGAAACTTCGATGCACAACGTGATTGATTATGCATTTGTTGTCCACCTGCACCCAACGGCTGTGAATGGTCTGATGTGTGCTCAGAATGCCGAAACTGATCTGATGAAACTCTTCGGCGAAAAAGCCCTGTATGTGGAATATACTGATCCCGGATATGTTTTGTTCAAAAAAGTGGACGACAAGATTAAGGCTTTCCGTGCAAAATATAACGAAGAACCCAACGTAATCTGGCTGAAAAACCACGGAATCTTCGTGGCTGCCGATACCATCGAAGAAATAAAAAATATTTATTCAGAGATACTCAGTACGCTTAGTGAAAGTGTGACTACAAATCACCATCTCACTGAAGAGTTTCCCCTTGAGGGGGGATTAAGGGGAGTTGAAATTCTTCCTGCCATCCGTATGATGCTTTCAGCAAATGTACTTAAAACCATCAAAGTTCGCAATAACGAACTGGTGAAATATTTTTCTGAAAGTCCCGAAAATCAACGGGATATTGCCCGGCCATTTACTCCGGATGCCATTGTTTACTGCAAGTCTAATTACATTTTCCTGAACGGTGAAACACCGGAAGCTATTCTGGAAGAAGCCGGAAAAACAATTCCTGTTTTTAAGATGCAATGAAAATTGCCACCCTCTCACAGTCTTTTGGAGGTGCGCACCCTATGACACAGGCTCAGATTGATTTTATCGATAACTGGGAAGTGGAAAACTACCGCCGGAGCGTTGCTGCAGGAGGTGTTACAGGTCGTGCCGAAAACAAAACGATAATCGTAACCGGTGCGGCACAGGGTTTTGGTGAAGGAATTGCACGCAATCTCTTACAGCAGGGAGCCAATATTGTGGTGGCAGATTTGAACGAGGAAGTTGGGAATGCTACTGTAGCACGCTTCAATGAAATAGCCAAAAGTAACCGTGCCATATTTGTAAAGACTAATGTGAGCGAAATACAAAGTATCGAGAATCTGATACAGCAAACGATATGTAATTTTGGAGCCGTGGATTGCTTCATCAGTAATGCAGGAGTGCTGCGTGCAGGAAGTCTGGAAGACATGACACCCGAAAACTTCGATTTTGTGACTAAAATAAATTACAACGCATATTTCTACTGCGCAAAAGTCGTGAGTCGGGTAATGAAACTGCAGACAAAATATGCTTCTGAGAACTATTATACTGATATTATTCAGATAAATTCGAAATCCGGCCTGCGGGGCAGTAAAGCCAATTTTGCTTATGCCGGTGGAAAATTCGGAGGTATTGGCCTGACACAGTCATTTGCCCTCGAGCTGGCGCCTTTCAGAATAAAGGTGAATTCAATATGTCCGGGAAATTTCTACGATGGACCACTCTGGAGCGATCCTGTAAACGGACTTTTCGTTCAGTATCTGAATGCAGGAAAAGTGCCCGGAGCAAAAACTATCGACGATGTGAAAGCGTTTTATTTGTCACAGGTTCCTATGCGAAAAGGCTGTTCGCCCGAAGATGTCACCAAAGGTGTGCTGTACCTGATGGAGCAATGCGGCGAAACCGGACAGGCATTGCCAATTACCGGAGGGCAGGTGATGCTATCTTAGACTAAAGAGCAAAGAGCAAAGAGCAAAGATAAAAGACATACAAGATGCATAATTTTAGGAGGTTAACTATTTGGATGAAATCAATGAATTTAG
This sequence comes from Bacteroidota bacterium, assembly GCA_017860335.1. GTDB lineage: Bacteria > Bacteroidota > Bacteroidia > Bacteroidales > Paludibacteraceae > UPXZ01. The sequence continues at coordinate 16 of JAFNAU010000132.1, read as the reverse complement.
TAACTGAAATTTATCA
>JAFNAU010000293.1 GCA_017860335.1 Bacteroidota bacterium | reverse complement strand
TAAAAGTAATGCTCCTGCATTACACAGAGCGGAGCTTTGTTTTTATCCTTTCCGCAGCGAAGATACTACGCCAAACACTTGTGGCCGCTAATTGCAAACGACACTCAGCGAAGGTTAAAATATCCACCCGAGTGTAAAATATCCTGTTCTGTTTCGTACGTACGCGTTGTCGTCGTTTGGTTGCAGGGTAAAATTCGTGAGCGCTCCACGATTGGTATAACCAATCTTCACAGGTCCTGCAAGAAAGCTAAATCCCCAGTTAATACCCCACTCTGAACGATTGAAGGTACTGAAATCAAGTGGTTCGGTGCCCTGTTTTCCATTGAGACGATAGGTGTAGTATGAACCAACAAATACATCAACACCTCCGGTAGGATTTTTGCTTTGTAAAACAAGGTTCAGCGGAACGGTTATGTTATTCGAGTGAATATTGCCTCCCGGATATTTAGCCGAAACATCCTCAAAAAAAACCTCGGGACGGAAAGCCAACGCACCCAGATTCAATTGTGTAGTAAGACCGATACCATAGGCGAACGAGGGTTTACCATCCAGCGCGCCACCGGTATAATAGTGGTGATTGTTACCTATGTTGCCCGTAAAGCCCATCTGAACAAGTTTACGATTCGAAAGGTGTTTATCGGCTACTTTCCCTGTCGGGGTAATCTCATCTTCCTGCGATAGTTTTATAGTCAGGTTGGCAAGGTGCTCTGTGATTAATGTCATACCGTCGTAGTCAATCAGATCCGCGTCGTCTTTGGGTTTATGGTAAGGTGATTTTGTTCCGGTAGTGACAGCTAAAGTCGGTATGCCGGCCTGGGCAAAGGGTTGGGTATCGGTAGCTACGAACATGTTTTTTTCGAAATTTTCAGCTTTTACCTTCAAATCGGTGGGAATAACGTTCGTTTCTTTCATTATTCTTTCGCTGTTTTTGAAACTGCCTGTTCCGGCGTATTCAACAGCTCCGTTTGTACTGTACCATCCTACCATATCTACGCTCATCATTAGCTTTATACTGCCCGAAGAAAACAGTTTATCGTTGACAAAGCGCCTTGAACCAACTAAACCTACTTCTTCCGCGTCAAAGGCTACAAGAATAACACTTCGTTTTAGCTCGTTCTGCCTGTTTTTTAACATGCGGGCAGTTTCAATCAGCGTTGCTGTACCCGAAGCATTGTCATCCGCTCCGTTGTATATAATGGTATCGTTATTTTTTATTTTGAATCCGAGATGGTCGTAGTGCGCGCCTATAACGATGTATTCGTTCTTACGGTTTTCATCCCCGCTTTCAATGATGCCGATGATGTTTTTGTATTTATCGAATGAATGAAAATAATCGTTGTCTTTGTACGGTTTTATGCCAATAGCTTGCCATTGTTCAATAATATATTGGGCTGCCCGGGTACTCTCCTCCGAACCTGCTTTTCTGCCTTTTAGCGAATCGGAGGCAAGTGTGAAGACATGTTGTTTCAGATAATCGGTAGTTGTGTTTTGGGCATTTGCAAACCAAAACGAACACAATAACACGCAGGTTATAGCTTTTCTTAAAATAGTCATAATAACGAATGGTTTATTTAATTTTTACTTCTTCTAATTTTACATCACTCTTTACTGTCGCACGGAATTGCATCGTGTGGCCAACCTGTATATTCAATCTATAAACTTTTACTTTCTACTAACCACGCGTTAAAAACGCGCGGTAGCGGAGTGTTAATATCGTCTGGTTTATTTATTTCCTTTTATCTTTTTCTTGCAAATACATTAATCATACCTGCTACAAGATGCAATCGTGGGGTAGCGGTGTGTATGTTTTTTTCTATTTTAAATTAAATAACAACAAAAACTCCAAAACTCCAATTCTTTGGGCTTAAATTAATTTTTTCAGACTTCTCATAAGTTATTGGCGTTTTCAGAACATAACCTGAAAATGAAATTTCATATCCGCTGAAATTGATTTGCAGTCCAATGTGTTTTGTTAGGCTATACCGGATTTCCGGAGACAATGAAGTTTCAGAGTATTTTCCTGTTTCACTTTTAGTGACAGTTGGTCTTGATGTTTCTGTTATTAAATCGAAATATTGCATTGTGACTTTTTCTTTTGTTTTTCCGGCTAAAGACCTGAGCATTAACGAAACACTGAGTCTGGAAGTAAATGGATAGATATACTTCACAAAGACAGCCGGATAAAATCCATTCATAGTTCTTGTGTTGGTTATATGCTCGTCAGTAATTGGAACTCCATTACACGTTCCTTTCAATCCCTGAATCGTAGCTGCAGATCTAGTATAGTTGTTGTTGAAACCAGCCCCAACAACAAAATTTCTAAAGACTAAATAACCGACATCTGAGTTCAGGACTAATTTTGTCGTTTTGTCTCCAAGTCCGTTTGAAATGTTTTTGTCATAGTTGAACAGTAAGTTCGATTCAATATAAAACTTTCCTTTATCGTATTGAGAATAAACGTTCATTCTAAAAATAATGGAAATGAACAGGAAAAATACAATTCTTTTCATTGTTGATGTTTTGTCTCTTTTTATTTGATTTCTTTGTTATACCGAAGATGTCTTTTTTTTTGTACTATGCCCGCCACGCTGACGCAAGTTTGTAACTTGTGTGTTGCTTTGTAAAAGCAAATCTTTTTTGTTCTAACGAACAACACACCGATTGCAAATCGGCGCGAGCGGGGGGCAGTTTACTCGATTGTGTTTAGTTTTTTAGTTTTCAATACTTAATAATAATATATTTTCGGCACTGTCTTTGTTCTTGCGGCATACAAGTCAAAACCTCCTTTCCCTCCTGGCTTGTTCGATGAAAAAATCAACATTGTATCATCAAATTCACCAAATGGAACAATAATCGGACGATATTCGTCATATTCTGAATTAATTTTATCTCCCAAATTTTTGGGCTGAGACCATTTTCCATCCAAATACTGCGAGAAATATAAATCAAATCCACCGTAACCGCCTTCCCTATCTGATGTGAAGACCATGATATTCCCTGCAATAAACGGGCATTTATCATTTTGGTCACTTGACAAAATTGCATTTTTTACAATTTCGTGTTTGGTGGTAACCAGGTAATTCGGATTAATCTCGTCTTCATCGAATGCTGTTTCATAAATATCAAATACTTTTTCTCTATTACTGCAGAATACAAGACTTTTATTCCCGTTAAACAAGCAGGGATAATAATCGTCACTCGCTGAGTTGATGGATTCAAAAGATTTTGGAGCATTTATCATACCAGGAGAAGTGTACGCTCCAAAATCAGATTTCTTTGACGACGCATACTTTATATCAAAGTCTCCCGATTCGTTATTTGCATAGAAGAAGTATTCATAAGCCTCCTCTCCAAAATAATGGAATGGTCCATATTCGTCAAAATTCGTATTTATGGTTTCAAGAACTTTACTTTCATATCTGCTATTACCATCGGAATCGCTATAAGTTTTGATATTCAAAATATCATCTTTTGGATGATACGAAATATCCATGTTTTTATGGATGATATCAAAATTGTTTCCTGAACTGTTTCTGTTGGTAGAAAAAAAGATTCCATATCCGAATCCCGGATAGGGTAGATTCGAGTTGTAATCATCAAATGAAGAGTTGATGTCTTTCAGATTTACAGGCGATTCCGTTACAATTATATCGTAAGTAAAATCATAATTAGGATCAACGTTTTGATTACAACTTGTCCATGTTATTACAAAAGCGAAAAGCAAAATTTTTAATGTCTTCATGATTATTTGGTTTAAAATTTGGTTTTCTTTACAGATGTTTTTTTAGGGTAAGATGGTTTTTATATAATCGTTCCCGGTTGATTCTGTCATCCGGGAACGATTTGTTATTATTGCATCAATTTGCTGATGGAGTTTCTTCGGTAACGGGGGCTTTGCGTGTGCCGGAGTTCACGATGCGGCGGGCGTTGAGATAGGCTGCTTCAAATTCGGTGCCGTCAAACATGTTTACCAGACTGTCTAACTTGTAGAGCAGTTTGCGGCTATCCTGAATAAGTTCGGGCAGGTCTTCGTTATGGGTTTTGCGGTTAACGGTGAGTTCGCGCGGACGGCTCATGAGCTTATCGTAAGTGTCAATCAACGCTTTGAACCGGGTCAGTTCTTCTGCCGATACATAGGGCAACAAATCATCGCCGGCAGCCATCATGCGGTCGTGGAGTTCATGCAATTTTGCCGAAGCTTTGGTGTCTGCCAGCTGGCTCAGCGACCCCTTGCTAACTCTCATCATGTCGTGCATTTCGGAGTTATTCTGCTCCAGGGCAAATATGCTTGCCCGTTTCGAGAGTTTGCTCCCGAAGTCGAAAGCTTCATGGGCGGCATTGGATTTGTCCTGCGATGCCCCGGTAGTAATGATATTCCCACCCTGAGCTGCCACGTCGATCAGCAGCCTGTTGGCTGTAAAATCGGTTACATACTTTGTAAATACGCTGTTTGTATTCCACACTGTTTTAAAGTTGTCAAAAACAGAACCAACAACTGTCAACATACTGATAAAATTTTCCTGAGTTTTAAGCATAAAAAAAATAAGATTTTTAAGATTAATAATGTATTTTAATGAATAATTTTTCAAACCTATGAAATAAAAATTAAAATATCAAATTATCAGGCAATTATTTTAACAATGGCGTCGTAAAATAATGGGGAAGGCTTATTTACACAGTTTTTTGGACAGTCCCGTGTTGGAACGATATATTGGATTGTTGGAAAGGTACATTGGGGTATTGGAAAGGTACATTAAGGTATTGGAACGGTACATTAAGGTATTGGAACGGTACATTGGGATATTGAAACGTTACATTGGGGTGTTGGAACGTTACATTGGGGTGTTGGAACGATACATTGGAGTATTGGAACGATACATTTGGAACGATACATTGGGGTATTGGAACGATACAGTAGGATGTTAGAACGATACAGCAGAGTATTGGGGCGTTACATCGGCAGGTCAGGATATTACATGGTTATGACGAATGGCGGGGAGGCAGTTTTTTAGCCAGGTATTCATTAAAAAGTATTCCGGCAACGATGAGGATTAAGCCGATAATTGTGGCAAAGCCATGCCGAAGAAAATAAAGGGGATTGCCATTTCGAATAGTCCGGAATAAATGCTGGCAACCATTCCCCGGAATGAATGGAGATTTATATCGGTAAAGAAAGAACCTGCCAGTAAGTAAGCCACTCCAAAAAGAAAACTGACAAATAAATTCACCGTATTGTCGGTGCGCGGATTTTTTTTGCTGAGCATCCAGAAGGCAGCCCAGATAAACGCGCTGAAAAAGGCAAGCAGGAGACCCGTCAGTGAAAAGTTCGCACCTGAAATACTTCCCGGGCCAAAGGAAATGATGACAACTCCGGCAAATGAAAGGGCCATACCCACGTATTTAATTCCCTGTATATGCTGACCGGTAAACACTGCCAGCATGATGGTGAGCAGGATGGGCCAGAAATAGTTGATGGGCTGTGCCAGTTGGGCGGGCAGCAAATCATAAGCCTTAAAAAGAACCAGATAATAAAACGCGGGGTTGAGA
>JAFNAU010000131.1 GCA_017860335.1 Bacteroidota bacterium | reverse complement strand
GTGAAAGCATCCGAAATCCGTCCGCGTCTGCGCATGGTGGTTTCCAACGGAACAAACTCGGATGAAATGCTTATCGTGGGTAAATCTTATGCATCTAACAGCCTCGACAGCTATGATATTGAAAAAATGTCGGCTGACAACACTGCTATCCCAGAAATTTATTCGGTGCTAGACAACAACGAATTAGTTATCAATTCGATGAATACCCTGACCGAAGGCTCGACCGTTAATCTCGGTTTCCGTCCCGGTAAGATCGGCTCATTCACCATTGAAGCTACACAGCTGGAGAATATCGATGCCAAGGTAATGTTGCTGGATAAAGTGGCAGTTACCGAACAGGAACTGACAGCGGGAATTCCTTACACATTCTCGGTAGAAGATGCCGCAGCTACCAACGACCGCTTTGTCGTCAAATTGGTGTCGAAAGTGCCAACAGGAATTGAAGTTGGTAATGCCAGCAGAGATCTGACCGTGTTCACCAACCGTAATAACCGAATTCAGGTGATTTACAACGGTGAAATCAGTGCTCAGACAGCCGTATCGGTTTACAATGTAGCCGGTCAGAAGTTGAACACGCAGAAAATCACAAAAGCAGCTACCGAACTCAACGGAAACTTCCGTCCTGGTGTTTACATGGTACAATTCACCGATAACAAAAAGAATATCACTCAAAAACTGGTAATCAATTAAGTCCAACACTTAACAGAAAAGCGATATGAAAACAACAACAAAAGAAAATAAAGAAAGACGGACTTATCGTGTTCCTCTGATTGAGTTAATCCGGTTGGATAATGAAATATCACTGCAACTTGCATCGGATACAAATCCGGCAGAAGAACCGAACTGGTCAAAAGCTTCGACACATCCCACCGACGATCCCTACAAGATGGCGTAGATACCTCTTTACCCCCTGAAGGGGGAATACAAAAAAATCCCTGAGTTATCGGGGATTTTTTTGTATATGGATATATTGTTGTTCGATACAAAACACAAAAACGTCTGAAATTTGCTGTAATAGAAGCAGATAAGAATGTTATACACTGCCGGGGCTTGCTTTCCTGTCCTTACCAGATCGCAACAAATATTTAGCAACGCTGTTGCCAAAACAGCCACAGATGGTACATTCCGACATGTCGGAAGTGGCTAAATCTTTGTAGTAAGATGTAAAAAATAGGATTTCTTGCCACAGAGTGGCAATATAATGTGAATTCGAAATAAACAACCTCACATTCAAAGTTATGGGAGTTTGATAAGCAATAAGGTAATAAGGTCTTATATCCTGTTATTCGGATTACTACTAAGGTTTATCCAAAGAAATAAGGTTCTTAGATGCGATAAAAGACCTTATTTTTTATATTTCAACCTTAGTAGCATTTAAATTTGTATACTATCTGAACCTTATTGCCTTATTTTCATACAAATAAAGCATATCTTATACCGAACTCACGTTAATATATTAAATTTTATCGGACAGAAGTGATATGGATAAAAATCAATACGATTTCATAACCCTTTCAGTTGTTTGAATTTTATTTGTCAACTCTTTTTTATGCAGCTTACAGATTTCAGGAAATGATGTTTCTCTTCAATTTCATTTTCATAAAAAAAAAGCGTTGGAGATTTTCCGACGCTTTATTGTGATATATTTATTACATCCGGTTATTCGGTTTGTTCTTTTAATTTGTTGTGACCGTAATAATACCCGTAACCATATCCATAGCCTTTGCGATAGGAGTATTTCGCTTCAATATCCAGGTCGTTCAGCACAATATATGGACGTGTCAGTGTTTTGTCATCCACTACATGGTTCAAGTAATCGATGTTTCGTTTGTCGGAGTAGTTCATGCGGAATACGTACAGTGAGATATCCGAAACACGGTTAATGACAAATGTATCGGAAACAACCCCGACAGGCGCTGTATCAAGAATGATGTAGTCATATTCCTTGCGGAGTTCGGTAATCAGGAAATCCAGCCTGTCGCTCATCAGCAGTTCGTTGGGATTGGGGGGTACAATACCTCCGATAATCACATGCAAATCAGGATAATCTTCCAGGCTGTTAATGAGGGTATGATAATCGTTTACCTGTCCGGAGAAAAAGCTGGTCAGCCCCAAATCTACCAGATTCATCTTCAAATAATTTTTAAGCTGAGGTTTACGGATATCAGCGCCAAGTAGAATGACTTTTTTTTGCGAAAGCGAGAGGTTAATGGCCAAGTTGATGGCAACGTACGATTTACCTTCTCCCGGTTCAGTAGAGGTTACAGTCACCACTTTCTGAGTCGGTTGTTGTAGTACAAAGTTCAGTTTTGTTCGGAGCAGGCGGAACAACTCAACGTTAGAATCGTTGAAGGCACGGTGGTCAATTACGCGAAGACCGGTGGTATTGTGCGACAACTCGGACAGAACAGGTACATCAGTCATTTTCTCAACTTGCTTGCGGGTGGTCAGTTTGGTCTGAAGCATATCCTTCAGAAAAATAAAAGCCAGTGGCAGCAGCAATCCGAGCATAAAGAATACCAGCATAATCATTTTACTGTTCGGCGCTATTTTTCCGGCATAATCGGGATTGTCGAGAACGCGTCCTTTAGGTACAGTCACCGCCATTGTAAGAGAAGCTTCTTCGCGTTTCTGAAGTAGGAATACATAAAGCGATTCCTTTACCTGCTGCTGACGCTTGATATCCAGAAATTCCCTTTCCTGTCGCGGCAACGCGTTGATACGAGCCTGCGCTTCCGAGTTACGCGAGCTGTAATCTCTTCGCGAAATTTCCAGGCCCCTGCGGTTGTTGGCTATAGTGGTCCGTATAGCGTTCCGACCCAATTCTATCTGTTTATTCAGATCGCGCAGTACCGGATTTTCGGCCGATGACCCGGCGGCGATGCGTTCACGGGTAATGATAGCCTGATTGTATTCCTGAATAACCGAAGTCAATCCATTATCCTTTACTCCCAGATTAGGGATGGGTGAAGAATTATTGGCAGGATCTTTAATAAAATCCTCCACAAAACGGATGAGCTTCAACTGGGTTTCGACCTCCATCAGTTCCTGGTTAAACCGGTCGCCCTGTTGCAGATAAAGCGCGACATCCGATTCTACATTGGTCATATTGTTGGATTGCTTGTAGTTCTCCACTCTTTTCTCTTCATCACTCAGTTCGCCGTAGATAATCTGTAAACGGCTGTCGATAAACATCGCGGTATTGTTTGCCGACTTGTTTACCTGATCAATTGCATCCTGATTGTAATCATTGATCAGTGTATTCAGGATATCCTTCCCTTTTTGAACATTGGAAACACTCACCGACAAGTCAATCACATCCACCTTATCCTTGTTGTTCAGGTCTGTTTTCAGTACCGTATTGGCGTAGTATTTTGCGGTAGCCGCAGGATTTCGCACAGTGATGGTAATCGTTTCTTTTGTTTTCTCTGCACCGGCGCGGGCATTGAGAAACACCACTCCTGCAGGTGTTTTTATTTCGGCCGGCAAAGATGACACGTGTTGTTCGAAATCGGTCCCATCGTATTCACCTTCCACGCCGTAACCTTTTCCGTCGGGAGTAACTTTCAGAATGAGTAAATCCTTAAGTTTATTAAGGCTTACGCTGTCGATGGTGAGTAATAACGGCGATGAGGTGTACAAATCCTTCTTTTTCAGGAAACGCGCGGTGGTATAATCGGTGTAAAGTTCCAGCTGATTGACCACATTTTTCATCAGCAGCGACGAACGCAGTACTGCATTCTCATTGTTCAGAAAAGAATAGTTAGTACCACTACGGAGACCCGCTCCTTCCAACTGGCGCAACAGCGACATTTCATTCATCCCGCTGCTCTTGGACTGGTCCTGTAGCAGCATTGAGGTTTTTATCGAATACAAATCCGTTTGCTTCCTGTTATACAGGTAACCCGTTATGAGTGCCACCACCACACAAAGAACAATCCATTTCCAGTATTCCAATACTTTTTCGATCAGTTCACGCCAGTCAATAGGGCTCTGATTGTTTTCCTGTCTTAACGAAGCTTCTTCCAGAAGGTCATATATATTATTGTCCATGCTATTATCAGTTATATTTCAGAAAGAGATAAACACAGGAGTTATCCTGTTGAGAGTTAATTTATTTTCTATTTGGCAATGGAGATGATAAGCGTAGTGAGCGAAATGAGTGTACTTACCACCGACAGCGATAGCGTTTCGGCAGTACCAATCTTCGAACTCCGTGCTTTGGTATCCGATGGCTGCACATAAAGCACATCGTTCTGCTGCAGAAAGTAGTAAGGGGAGTTTATCAGATGTTTATCGCGCAAATCTAACCGGACAGTTTCGCGGGTGTCGCCCGTCTGACGGATTAACAGCACATTGTCTCTCTTACCGTTTATACTCAGGTCGCCTGCCAGTGCAAGCGCTTCAAGCACCGAACAGCTTTCATTGTTGATGCGGAACGATCCGGGACGACTGACTTCCCCCAATACCGAAATACTGAAATCTGCGTAACGGATGTTGATAATTGGTTCTTCAGTAATATATCGGGGATATATCTGACTTCTTATTTTTTCCGATAATGCATTTTTACTCATTCCTTCAGCAGCAATCTTGCCTACCAGCGGAAAGGTTATGAAGCCCTGATTGTCAACCAGATAATTTTGCAGACTTCCCGAACCGTTTGAAGTTGCCAGAGCATTTATCTGACTATATTCTCCCATTCCCGTTGTAGGTAACAGGGAAAGATTAAACGGTCGGGATAGTTCGGGTGTAACGGAATTAACTGTAATGATAAGCAAATCGCCTTTTTTAATCACGGCATCGGGTATGGGAGCCATGATAGCGGAGTCTATCAGTGCTGGTTTTCCTGCTCCCTGCAGATAGGCAATATCTTTGGGAGCTTTGCATCCCATAAATAAAAGCAATGCGGTAAACAAAACTGACAACAGAAAAGATTTTTGGTTCATAAATGTATATATATAAATAATTACTTCATAATGAAAACAAAGTACAAAAGTAAGAAATTCCGTCCAACCTCCCTATAAAAAAATGATTTTTTACGAACTAAAAATTAAATGATGAATAATCTATTATTTGTTACTAGTTATGAGTTATTGATTCTCAAGTTGTCATATAGGTACATTTCAACCTGCAATTCTCAACTCTCTTTCTCTCTTCCGGTGGTAAATAAAGTGTAATACTTCCCTTTCAGTTCCATCAGTTCGGCATGTGTACCCTGTTCCGCCACTTCACCTTCATTAAGCAGATAAATAATGTCAGCCCATTGCACGGTACTGAGCCTGTGGCTGATGATGAGCGAAGTCCGGTTGCGTGAAAGTTCTTTCAGCTTGACAATCAGTTGACTTTCGGAGGCTGCATCGAGCGCACTCGATGGTTCATCCATAAGCAGCAATGGTGCATCCCGGTAAAAAGCTCTAGCTATTGCCATTTTCTGCCATTGTCCGATGCTCAGTTCCTCGCTTCCTTCAAACAGATTTCCCAGCAGGGTCTGATATCCGTTGGGTAGTTTTTCGAGAGTTTCATCTATTCCGGCAACTGCTGCAGCCTTTCGGGCTTTATCGGCATCCGGATTTCTCCCGACATCCCCGAGAAGTATATTCTGCATGGCTGAAACCTGATATAACGCGAAGTCCTGGAAAACAGCAGCTACATGTTCACAAATTTCCTGTTGTCCGATGAGACGGGTATCCACTCCATCAATCAGTATTGCGCCGCTTTCGGGATGATAAAATCCGCACAGTAACTTGACCAGCGTCGTTTTACCGGAACCGTTTTTCCCCACCAGTGCAACCGTCTTTCCGGTCGGGATGTGTAACGATACCTCTTTCAGAACATCGCGCTGACTGTTTTCGTAGCGGTAACTTACCTTATCGAAGCGGATTTCGTGCTCCAGGCTAAACGACTTTGTGACGGGCACGGTCTCTTTTTC
>JAFNAU010000130.1 GCA_017860335.1 Bacteroidota bacterium | reverse complement strand
TTTGCGATTAGGAAATTCCACAGTATCTGCCACAAAATCGATATATTTTGCAGGGCCGCTTCCTTTATTGCCAAAGCTCCAGAACCATGAATCAATCCAATATGCGTCAATAGGATAATCGTGCGAAATAATTTCATTAATCCTTGAGATGGTTTGTTGCTGGTTGGTATAGCCGCCATATAACACCCCAAATGCCCATGCCGGAGGTAGCACCACATTGCTGTCGGCTGGTTGGGGGATGTTGTTTGAAAATAGAGGACATGATAAACCAATAAATAGCAAACAGACAATAAAAAATGATCGAGAAAAAGTTATTACTATCATAACGAAATGTGCTGAAAAATTAACTCAACCGGCAAACCCGGTTGAGTCTGTAAAAAAAACTAATACCAAGTCAATCCCATGACTTACCAATTATTTATTTGAGAATACTCCGCAATCAATCAGAATAATGTATGGTTCATTACGTACGTTTTTGCTGAGAATGATAACTTGGATTGATTCCTAAATCTGTGAATTGAATCAAAAGAAATTCTCCCCCAACTCCTTCCTTTGTTTTGGGGAGGAGCTTTCACCCTGATTAAGGATGATGAGGGAGAAAACTATCCGTTTCGATTAGGTAAAACCTTGAGTAAAAACAACCGAATACATACTATTTCAATATCCACATGACATTGTTCGGATCATCCGAACCATTCCATTGTCTTTTGAGTGCAATTATTAGATTATCAAGATTGTAGCTGTATTCAGAATCTGGATACATATTGCGTTTAGGAAATCCACCACCAACACCAGTGTTCAAGTTAGTCGCTTCATTATACGGGAGATCTGGATAATTATTAAGAAGGTAATTAAATGATTCGTATTGAGGCTGCATAAATCCTGCCAAGTAACGCTGCATCCAAATCTGCTTGAGTTGTTCGTCCGGAGTTGTAGCAAAGGCTGCATCACCTGTAAAATAATTATCTATGTAGGTTTGTGTGATAGGTTTTGTATGAGCTTTGGATGCATCGGTTGCCATATAAAAACTCAAAGATGCTTTAACTCCACTCTCATAATAATCTTTGGCTGTTCCTGTTGTAATCCACCCTCTTATCCTAGCTTCTGCTAAAGCGAATTGTTGTTCGACATAGCCCATTACCACCCGAGGTTCAGATGCTTTTACATCGTAGTACCTTCCATTAACCAACGAAAAAAGTTTTCTTTGATTATTATCCGCCTGAATTTGGTTAAAAGGAGCCACCACGTCCATACCATTGTAAGCTGCCATATCTCCTTCTGTATATCCTGCAGAAATTTTAGCAGGGGCTGGATCAGCGAAATAAAACAACCTATAGTCATTCAACCGTTTGAGGTTATTTACCACAAAATCACTTACGCATTGTGTATTGTAATATAAGTTACGTGCTCCATATACAGGGTGGTTTTGAACATCGTTGTATACCAAGCCAAGATATGTTCCGGGATCAAGTAAAAAGCCTGAAGAAACAATGGATTGGAAACGATTTTTTACATCTAATGAGGCCACATCGGTTTTTTTGCTTAGAGCAATTAAAACTCTTAAAGTGAAAGCATTGACCGCCTTGCGCCATTTCTTAGCATCACCGGCAAAAGGTGTGGGATCTCCATCAAAATTAATTCCTTTGGCAAAGAGGGCTTCTGCTTCTTTTAGCTCGTTTAAGACACCCAATACAACAGTTTCTTGCGTATCGTATTGGGGTTTGTAGTTTCCTTGGCTTGCCAATCCAGCTTCTGAATAGGGGATATCTCCTAAGGATATTGTAGCATTCCAGAAAGTCATAGCGCGTGAGAATTTGGCTATTGCCTGATACGATTCCTTTTGAGGATTCCCCTCAGCCATTTCAAGCATTTTATTGATTGTCTGAACCGAGGTAAAACTGAAATAACCTTTTCCCACCTGATTATATTGAGAAACAGTTAAACCATATGCACTACCCTGATATTTAGGTAAAAAATATTGACTAAGGTAGGCTGAGGCATCAGCACCACCGTATTTGACCATCCCAAGAATAACATTTGTAGCCAACATGGAAGGAGAAGCGGTTGTTACAGTATTTGGATTGGTGTTTAATTCATCAAAGTTATCGGTGCACCCCATTAGAAATATGCCTAAGATAATGGCTACTAAAATATTATATTTTTTTATTTTTTTCATGACGTTTTCAAATGTTAATAGTTAAAAATCTAATTTTACATTAAAGCCAACATATCGTTGTGATGGATCAGCAAAGTTTTCAACTCCTCCATCTGGATCAGAGTATTTAAAGTCTTTTGCCCACATAAATACATTTTGGCCAATTATTGATATACTGGCACTTTTTAACTTTACTTTGTTGATTAATGTAGTGGGTAGATCGTAGGTTAATGATACTTCACGAATTTTCAAGAAAGTTCCATCGAAAATTTCTGGAGGTGACGGGTTTCCGCCCCAGGCAATACTTTTGTGATAATTTTGAATATAAGTTCTGTATGTAGTAGCTACATCATTGGTTGCATATACACGTGTATCAGTAAGAATGTTTCCATTCGCATCAAATGTAGCTGCCCCAGATACAATTTTCACACCATCTCCTACATAATGTCCAACAGTATTATCTTTTGCATCTAAAACACGTATAGCATCATTTGCTGGATCGATATGGTTGCCTGTATTCCAAAGATACATAGAAGTATAGGACGTAATAAGACCACCAACCCGACCATCAATACTAATATTAAATTTGAAATTTTTATAGCTGACGGAATTTGTAAGCCCCCATATCCAGTCAGGATCTGAAAAACCAAAACTGGACGTATAAGATGAATACTGCGGTATTCCGTTAATGTGAATAATTTCGCCTTCTGCATTTTTAAGGTAATCCTGACTTACAAAAACATCCGTTCTCTTCCCTACGCCAACCCAGGGTTTTGTAACATTGGTTGTGTATAATGGGTCAATTTTGGTATAATATTGAGCATCTTTTGACCAGTTAGCCATTATATCCCACTTCAATTTTTTGGTGCGAATTGGCGTCCCTTTTAAACTTAGTTCAAAACCCTTGCGCGTTCTTTCCTCGTCGGAATTTCTATAAATTGCGCTATAACCAGAAGACGGTGCAATGGATGATGATACAATGTAATCGTACCCTTTTTTCTCATAATAGGCGATATCGAACGAAACTCGGTTTTTCATCAGATTGATGTTGGATCCAATTTCAAGGGTAGTGGCTGCCTGCGGGAGTAAATCGGTTGGACGATATGTGGTTGGTGCATAAGCTGCTGAAAGTGTACCCCAGGCCGGATTAGTAATGCCAAGAACTGTATTGATGGCATATGGATTTGCCGGTACTTTTACTGATGTCCATGATCCTCTGAGTTTCCATAGAGAAAGCCAGTCGTATTTTTTAAGCAACTCAGAAGCAATAAAACTACCTGATAAGGACGGATAAAGATATGATCTTGTGGATGATGGTAAAGTAGAAACCCAATCGTTTCTGATGGTACCATCCATAAAAAGAATATTTTTCCAAGATACACTTCCCTTTCCATAAGCACTATTTGTTTGACGGCGTATTAGAACTTCCCCTGCAGTTTTAGGGTTTACCGATGCATTTAAAGAGAAATAACCTGGAATTGACAATCCGCCTTGTGTGAAACTATACACGCTTTCATCGCGTTTGATGGAAGTGCTGATTCCTGCCAAAGCATCAATAGTGAAATCTTTGATGGTTTTATTGTACATCAGGATACCGTCTGAGTTAAGACTGTAACCCCGATCAATACCTACATTGTATGAGCCTTTTAAGGATTCTCCCCAAACTTCTATTCCGGCTATGGAGGCGGTGCCTGCACTCTGATAGTTCCCTTTGGATACCTTTATTTCACTTCGTACACTATAAGTGTCATATCCAACACGAACAAGTGCTTTTAGTTCAGGTGAGATGTCATAATTCACTGTAACATTCCCGTTAAAAATATCGCGGTTAAAGCCATTTGTGCGTTCGTAGCGGTCGAAATATGCATTCTGTACATCAGCAGAATAGGAGTTGTTTTGTGATTCGTTCGGTACTAACCAGTAGTCCTTGTAATCACGAATATCATAGTCAATGGTGCCTCTGATAAGAAGTGAGTACATAGGGTCGTAAGCCTTGTAACCTCCAAATCCCTTGTTTGGTGTACTCTGTTTGTTATAAGTCAGGTTTGATGTAATCTGCATTTTCTTAAACTTCATTTCACCGCCTGTAGAAAAAGTAATTTTATCAAACATCGAGTTTGGATATATTCCTTTATTTTCAACCCATGATGCAGAGGTACGGAAACTGCCATTTTCTCCTTGTTGTGTAATACTTAAGTTATTGTTCAATACATATCCTTGTTCAAGGAAATTTTTAAAGTTGTCTTTCCCTTTTGCCAGATAAGGTGTGGGAGTTTGTCCCCATCCTTTTGTGACAGGATCCCATTGATAAACCAACTGACCCTCAAATGGTTGTCCAAATGAATAGACGGCATTTCTGGTAACTTCATAAGAGCCATCTGAACGTTGTGTGAATGTACGACCAAATTTTGACTGTACTTCCGGGAGAGCAACAAAACCTGCATTGAACATTGTAGAACTGTTGAAGCTTACGGAAAGGCCGCTCTTTTTCAATCCTTTTTTCGTTGTAATCATAATCGCACCCGAACCTCCATTAGCGCCGTAAAGAGCTGAAGCGGTAGCTCCTTTTAGTACACTCACGGATTCAATATCGTCGGCAGGAACATCTCTGAGTCGCATGTTTCCATAAGGAACACCATCCACAACAAGCAAAGGCGTTTCACCACGAAGCACTAAACTGGACTCGTCGGTAAATTCAGTTGTATTCATAACTCGAAGACCAGAAACCTGACCACTTAACGAGGTCGCCATGTCAACACCTTTAACGGTTTGCAAACCTTCCCCTTTTACAGCTTGTACTGAGTATCCCAGGGCTTTTTCTTCCCGTTTGATACCCAGAGCTGTTACTACTATTTCTGAAAGATTCTTTACGTCTTCGCTTAGTTTGATATTCAGGATTTTTTGCGATCCTGCTTTGAGTTCAACGGTTTGATATCCGATGTACGAAATTACCAGGGTTGCATCTGGCGACGCTTCAATACTGAAAGCTCCGTCGTAGTTTGTGATGGTTCCTTTTTTTGAGTTTTTTTCTACTACCGTAGCTCCGATTATAGCTACACCATTCATGTCGGTAACTGTTCCGCTGATTCTGGATGTTTCGTTGCTTTCTTTATCGGGGCGTGCCATAAGAACAATCAGGTTGGTGTCTTCTACTTTGTAATTAATTTCGGTGTTTTGAAGCACTACTCTCATTACTTCGTTGATTCCGGCATTTTTTACTTGCAGCGAACTTACTTTGTCAAGACCTTTGAGCCCTTCGTTGTAAAAAAAACGGTAGTTGCTCTTAGTCTCAATGATTTTTAAAATCTCCTTGATTGGTTTGTTTTGCACCTGAATGGTGATTTGTGCATTTAACTGTGAGGCGAACATTGTAAGCAGAAAGCAAATGCTTAGAATTTTCCATGATCGCCCAAGCGAAATCTGAATAAGTTTTCTTTTCATTACTACTTTTGTATTAGAAGTTAGATTATTGGATTTGTTATTAAGTATACCGTTCACCCGAAAAAAACCACTACTTGCTTCAAAAAAAAATCAAAAAAAAACAGATTGAATGTTAATCCCAATCTGTTTTTCATCTTTGTTATATCCTGATTTCTACGGATTGTAGTGTCTTAGCATATTTTTGTTCTCGTATAGCATCACCTTATTTTTCTCTATTTTAAAAGATAGTGGTGATGTAAGTGTTATGATATTCAGCACGCTTTCCAGACTGTTGTTGGCGACAGTTCCGGTATAACGCAGTTTCTTGATTCGTTCGGAAGAAAAAATAATTTCAACATTGTAAATACGTTGTATGTTTTTGGCTATTTCGCCCAACGATTCGTTTTCGAAGCGC
>JAFNAU010000129.1 GCA_017860335.1 Bacteroidota bacterium | reverse complement strand
GTGAGTAAGAGTACCCTTCATCTGGCGGTGGATATTCTGGAAAAACAATTTGATTATGTACATTATTTCCCGGCTTTCGAACTGATGATGGACGAAATGCGGGATTATCGTTTCTATGCCGCGGATATGCTGCATCCTTCCGAAGTGGCTGTGGATTATATCTGGCAGCGTTTCGCTGAAACTTATTTCTCATCACAAACACAGAAGCTCAGGAAAGAGCTTGAGCAATTGCGTTCCGACCTCAATCATCGTCCGATGCACACAGAAACAGAGGAATACCGTCTTTTCCGGTTGAATGTGGAAAAAAGAAAAACGCGGTTAATACAAAATTATCCGTTTCTGAAAGAAAGATTGCAATGAGTTACTGGTTCAGCAGTTGTTTTAATAAGTAATATGATTGAGTAAATCTGACAGGTAATTATCAATTTGAAATCTGAAAATTACTCGGGCAGGAAGGATGCTTTGAATGAATTTTTTGCCAACTGGAGAATGTCCTCTTCCGACAAATTGAGAGCTTCAGCCGTTTGCAGGAAATTTTCATTGACATACCCGCCAAAATAGGCCGGATCATCAGAATTAATCATAGCCAGAAGCCCGTTGTTCAGCATTTCTTTGAGCGGGTGATGCGATAAATTTTTTACAACCTGCAACTTGAGGTTGGAAAGTGGGCACACGGTAAGAGGTACCTGATTTTCAGCCAGATAATCTATCAAACCTTCGTCATTCATACAGCGGATGCCATGGTCTATCCGGCTTACATTCAGTTCCCTGAGCGCACCCCAGATATATTCAGAAGGTCCCTCTTCACCGGCATGTGCCACCAGTCGGAAGTCTTCTTCTTTGGCCCGGGCAAATACACGCTTGAATTTTTCGGGGTGATTGCCCACTTCCGATGAGTCTAAGCCCACTCCAATGATTTCGTTCTTGTAATTCAGAGCTTCTTCGAGTGTTTCGATGGCCGAATCTTCATCGAGATGACGTAAAAAGCAGATAATCAGATATGAACTGATGCCCAGTTCGCGTTCGGCATCTTCACGGGCGCGAGTTATGCCATTGATTATCGTCTCCATTTTTACACCTCTTGACAGATGGGTTTGCGGATCTGCAAAAATCTCGGTATGAACTACGTTGTTTTCCTTGCATTTACGGAAATATGCCATCGTCAGATCGTAAAAATCCTGTTCGTGAATCAATACATTTGCACCATCGTAATAAATATCAAGGAAATCCTGCAAATTGCCAAACTGATATGCCTTTCGCAGTTCTTCAACAGTCTTGAACCTGATATTAATGTTGTTGCGCCGGGCAATCTCAAACATCAGTTCCGGTTCAAACGAACCTTCGATATGCAGATGAAGTTCGGTTTTCGGAATATTGGAAATGTATTTTTCAAGCGATTCTGAAATCATAGGACAATTATTTTTTTTCTGTTTTTATGTAATATAATGCACGACAGACTGATTTTGTTTATATGAGACTTCGTAATGTTGCAGCGAAACTGGCGATATCTTCTTCGGTAGTATCGAAAGAGCACATCCAGCGGAGCTCACCTGTCGCAGTGTTCCAGTCATAAAACCTGTATTTTTCCCGAAGTGGTTCCACCGCATACGAAGGTATGATTACAAAAAGGGAATTGGCCTGAACTTTTTGAGTAATCACCACTCCTTCTATTTTACTGACTTCATCTTCGAGCAAATGAGCCATTTTGTTGGAATGTAGCGCCATTTTTCGCCATAATTCTGTTTCGAGCAACGCTTTGAACTGAGTGGCCATAAATCTGTTTTTTGAGAATAGTTGTGCCGATTGTTTATGCAGGTAAGGTGCATTTTTCCACAAATCCTTATTAAAAATCAGAACCGCTTCGCCTATCATCAGCCCGTTTTTTGTTCCTCCGAAACTCATGATGTCAATTCCGCAATCAACAGTCGCTTCTTTCAGCGTACATCCAAGCGCAGCAACGGCATTTGATATGCGCGCACCGTCCACATGCAGGAACATCCCGTTTTTGTGGGCAAAATTACTCAAAGCCTTTAGTTCATCAGTGGTGTAAACGGTTCCCAATTCGGTACACTGACTGATTGAAATGATTTTTGGTTGTGTGTGATGCAGATTGCCTATATTATTCAGCTGGGGTTCAATGAGTTCTGGGGTAAGCTTCCCGTCGGTGGTTGGCAGTGCTACCAGCGAACATCCGATGCTTTGAGTCGGAGCGCCGCACTCATCCACATGGATATGTGCTGTGTCTGTACAGATTACCGACTGAAAGGGCAAAGCGCAACATTTCAGCGCGACCACATTGGCTCCGGTTCCGTTGAAGGCATAGAGCACTTTCACTTCACCAAATATTTTCTCAAAAAGCTGATTGGTTTCCTCGGTCACGGGATCGTCGCCATACGAGATGGCATGCTCATTATTGGCTTGCACGATGGCATTCAATATTTCAGGATGGATGCCTGAATAGTTATCGCTGGCGAATGATTTCATATTGTTTTGTCGTCGGGTAAAAAATGAAAATATTGTTGTTGTGAAAGTTTTTGTTTTTTAGTACTATACATTTTAAGAACATATAGATTGATGAAAATGACATGTACAAAAAGCGTCCGTTCGGATTTCCCGTCGGACGCTCAGCGAATGAGTTCTTAAGTTTTTAGAATTTGAATTTGTCAAAAAAGCTACGTTTTGTCTCGCCGACAGTTTCTTCAAGTACAGTCTCTGTTTCAACTTCTTCCTTATATTCTTCTTTTTTGTATTCAGGATTATATTCGGCTCTTGGAGTTGCTTCACCCTGTTCTTTTTTTATGAAACCGACCACATCTTCAAGTCCTTCGATAAATTTATCGAAATCTTCTTTATACAGGAAAATTTTGTGCTTTTCATAGGTGACTTGCGCATCTTCATCGTAACCAGTTACTTTTTTCTTGCTTTCAGTAATGGCCAAATACAAATCTTCATTACGACTTTTCTTTACATCCAGATAATAAATCCTTTTTCCTGCTTTGATGGCTTTGGAATAAATGATTTCACTGTCTTTTTTTTCAATCTCAATTTTTCTCTTTTCGCCTTCCATAAAATATTGTACATTTAACACAGCTGTAAACTCACTTTGTGCTGAATTTTTGCTGCTAATTAGTAATAATTTCGGTTAATATTCGGAAAAGTGCATGAGTAGTCACTTTCAGTGCTCAAATTTCAGAATATTTTTTTGATTAATCAAATGAAAAGAAAACTTTATTTAATTTTTTTTTAAAAAAAACAAGGTAAACGTTATTTTAT
The DNA here is from genome assembly GCA_017860335.1 of Bacteroidota bacterium. Taxonomy (GTDB): domain Bacteria; phylum Bacteroidota; class Bacteroidia; order Bacteroidales; family Paludibacteraceae; genus UPXZ01. The sequence continues at coordinate 3,878 of JAFNAU010000129.1, read as the reverse complement.
TTTCAATACCTAAGATTTTGAATGTACATAGCCGTATTAAATGAAAAAATTTTTACCTTTGCATAAAATTAATCATTGCGAGCGCAAAAAAATTATGATAAACAGGGCTTTACTACGAATAAAGATTATTCAAATTCTTTATTCCTTTTACAAAGGTGGTGGACAGTCAGCAACTTTGGCCGAGAGGGAATTATTTCACAGTATTGAAAAAACGTATGAGTTATATTTTCACTTGTTGCAGTTTTCGGTAGAAATTACGCATTATGCTGCTATTAAAATCGATGCAAGAAAAAATAAATTAAGACCTACTGAAGAAGATTTAAATCCAAATACCCGGTTTGTTGACAATTGTTTTGTTGCTCAGCTTGAAAAAAACAGATGTTTACAGGATTTTCTGAATGAACATAAAACATCCTGGGGGAATAATCAGGATGCCATTAAGAACATCTATGAACTTGTTATTGCTTCCGAAGGTTATAAGGAATATATGGCGGCCGAAACCTCTGATTATGCTGCCGATAAGGATTTTTGGAGAAAAATCTACAAAAAAATCATACTCCAGAACGAGGAATTTTCGGATTCCATTGAAGATCAGAGTATTTACTGGACTGACGATCTGGAAATTGTAATCAGCTTCATTATCAAGACTATCAAACGTTTTGATGCCGAAAATGGTGTAAACCAGGAACTTCTGCCCATGTTCAAGGACGACGAAGATGCTGAATTTGCCTCGCGTCTGATAAAAAATACGCTTGAAAATGAAACCATTTACCGCCAGATGATTGATCAGCATACTCAAAACTGGGAACTGGATCGTATTGCTTTTATGGATATCATCATTATGCAGGCAGCACTGGCAGAAATTATGACTTTCCCAACAATTCCGGTCAGTGTAACGTTAAATGAATATATTGAAATCTCAAAATCGTTCAGCACTGATAAAAGTGCAACATTTATCAACGGAGTTCTCGATAATATCGTTAAAGAGCTCAAAGCCGACAATAAACTTATTAAAGTCGTTAAAATATAATTTTAAAATCTAATAAACAGCAACCTATGAATTTATTAAGCGTGTTATTACAAGCCGCAGCAGGCAAGGCTCAACCTACAGGTGGTATGGGCGGATATTCAGGTATTCTGATGATGGTATTGATTTTTGTGGTTTTCTATTTCTTCATGATTCGCCCACAGTCAAAACGTCAGAAAGAAATTAAAGCACAACGCGAAGCCATGAAAGTCGGTGACAAAGTAGTTACCTCTGGCGGTATTTACGGTAAAATTAAAGATATTAAAGAAACGACTGTGACAGTTGAAATAGCTGAAAACGTTCGTATCACAGTTGATAAAAATTCTGTTTTCGCCGCAGCATCCGATATACCGAATGAAGTGAAATAATCTTTATTTGCTATGTCCGGTAAGTCAGGAATAAAAGCGATTAAAAACTTTTTTTTGAAGGTTAAAGCACTACTTATTTCAAGGGATGCTTTGACCTTCTTGGTATTTCTTGTCCTTTCCGGAATGTTCTGGTTTGTTCACTCACTCGGTCGAGAACGCGAATCAATAATAAAAATACCGGTTAAATATGTTGGCATTCCCGAAGACGTAAAAATAGTATCGGAATTGCCAAAAGATATAACCATTGTAATCCGTGACGAAGGACTTCGGCTGCTGGAGTACAACAGAAAGAAAACAATTCCGCTTACACTTGATTTAACCCGGGTTTATTTCCAGCAGGGTAAAATAATGATTACTGCTGAACAGCTGCAGAGCCGCCTTTACAGTTATGTACTGCCCACCACTGCTGTACTGAGTATTGAACCGGATTCAATACCCATCTACTATCATAAACTTGCTTCGAAAAATCTGAAAATTGTTTTAAATTCAGATATTAGATTAGCCAATCAGTATATTTTCAGCGACAGCATCCATATCGAACCTTCAAAAGTTAAAGTATTCGGACCGAAACATATTGTCGATACCATGAAAGCTGCTTATTCGGAACCAATTGTGTTGCACGAAATTGCAGATACCCTGCTCATTAAATCGAAACTCAAAACGGTCAACGGAGTAAAATACTCGTTTGAAGAAATCAATGTGGGAATTTTTACCGAAATGTTTACTGAAAAAAAACAGCAAATTCCTGTTACTGTCATCAATGTACCCGAAAAACTTAATGTCAGGATATTTCCCGTGATGATTGATGTGACCTATAATGTGGGATTAAGTAACTTTTCGAAAATAAAATCCAATGATATTCAGGCTGTTTTCGATTACAAAGAGTTGAAAAAAAATCAAAAGCGCAAACAAAAACTTCAGGTGATTAATAATTCACCTTACATCTCAAATCTCCGTTTTTTTCCCGAAGAGGTTGAATTTCTTCTGGAAGAGAAATAGATATTGAATAAATAACCAACACATTACAACAAAAATATTAGAAGATGAAACCAATCCAAATGGTTGACCTGAAAAGTCAGTACGAGAAAATTAAAACTGAAGTGGATGCCGGCATTCAGGAAGTAATCGATTCCACAAATTTCATTAAAGGTGGAAAAGTTGTTGATTTTCAGCATAATCTGGAGAAATATCTGAATGTGAAGCATGTCATTCCGGTTGGAAACGGAACAGATGCTCTCCAAATAGCTCTGATGGCTCTTGGATTTCAGCCCGGTGACGAAATTATTACACCTACATTCACATTTATCGCTACTGCCGAAGTTGTAGCCCTTCTTGGATTAACTCCTGTTGTGGTTGATGTTGATCCTGATACTTTCAATATCAGTATCGATAGTGTCCAAAAAGCCATCACTCCGAGGACTAAAGCAATTGTTCCTGTACATTTGTTCGGTCAGAATGCCGATATGGAAGCGCTTATTGAAATTGCCCGCGAGTTTGATCTGAAAATCATCGAAGATGCCTGCCAGTCAATAGGCTCGGTATATACGTTTTCCGATGGCCGCCAGGTACAATCTGGATGTATGGGTGATATCGGATGCACATCGTTTTTCCCTTCCAAAAATTTGGGCTGTTATGGCGACGGTGGTGCAATTTTTACAAATGATGATTTCATAGCCGGTAAAATTCGTGCTGTTGCCAATCATGGAATGGTAGTAAGGTATCAACCTCGACCAGTATATCGTGGCCCGTCAGCAGGCAGCTGATTATTATGATAAAGCATTTTCGGGATGTGAAAAAATAACTGTTCCGTTTAGAAATGAAAAAACCACACATGTATTTCATCAATACACTCTGAAACTTGATGGTGTTGACCGCACGGCATTACAGAAAAAACTTTTAGAACTGGGTATTCCGGCAATGGTTTACTATCCTGTACCATTGCATATGCAGAAAGCGTATAATAATTCAAGATATAAAGAAGGTGATTTTCCTGTTGCTGAAATGCTGTGCTCATGTGTTTTGTCACTTCCGATGCATACAGAATTGGACGAAGAACAACTTGAGTATATAACGAAAAGTATCCTGAATCTTATTTCATAAGATTTCAGCAGATTATAATTAGCTACAAAAATACATAGAATGAATTATTTTGCACACGAAACAGCTGTTATTGATGAAAATTGCATTATCGGCGATGGCACTAAAATCTGGCATTTTTCGCATATCATGTCCGGATGTGTTATTGGCGAGCAATGTAACATTGGCCAGAATGTCGTGATATCACCAATGGTCGTACTCGGACGTAACGTAAAAATACAAAACAATGTTTCGGTTTACACCGGAGTAATCTGCGAAGATGATGTTTTTCTGGGTCCTTCCATGGTTTTTACCAATGTGATTAATCCACGCAGCCATGTCAACCGCAAGAATGAATATGCTCAAACCATTGTACGCAGAGGCGCCAGTATCGGAGCCAATGCAAC
>JAFNAU010000014.1 GCA_017860335.1 Bacteroidota bacterium | reverse complement strand
GTCCGGGAAGCACTCCAACGGGTTCAGGTGGTGGGATTGTATCTGGATGAAACGGAAATATTTAACTTGAAACGAGCGCTTGAAGCCGTTCGCAGACTGGTTCTGTTTATCAACCGTCAGGATGAGGAACTTTTTCCCGAATTGCACAGACTGACAGCAGGAATAAATTCTTTCGAAGCCATCACCAAACGCATTGATGCTATTCTGGACAAATTCGGGAAAGTGAAGGATAATGCATCCCCTGAACTTAACCGGATCAGAAGGGATATATTCAAGGTGCAGAGCAGCATCTCGAAAACTCTGCAAAACATCCTGCGTCAGGCTCAGACCGATGGATATGTCGACAAAGATGTGAGCCCCACTATGCGTGAAGGCAGGCTGGTAATTCCGGTTTCACCTGCATTCAAACGAAAGGTAAGCGGTATCATCCACGATGAAAGTGCTACAGGAAAAACCGTTTATATTGAACCAGCACAGATGGTTGAAGCCAATAACCGCGTACGGGAACTCGAAAGCGAAGAACGACGAGAAGTTATGCGTATTCTGGTAGAATTTACCGACTTTCTCCGGCCCTATACAGACGAAATAATGGCCAGTCAGTATTTTCTGGGTATCATTGACTTTCTGAGAGCAAAATCATTGTTTGCCATTGAAATCAAAGCCATCAAACCCCGGATTGATAATACCCGGCAGCTCGAATGGAACAAAGCAGTCCATCCACTGCTTTACCTGACACTCAAAAAACAACAAAAAACAGTAGTACCGCTTGATATTACACTTAACGAAAAACAGCGGATTCTGATCATATCCGGACCAAACGCTGGAGGTAAATCGGTTTGTCTGAAAACAGTCGCATTGTTGCAATATATGCTTCAGTGCGGGATGCTTATACCTTTACACGAAAACAGCCGTACAGGTATTTTTGAACGCTTATTTATTGACATAGGTGATGAACAATCAATCGAAAACGACCTTTCTACTTACAGTTCGCACCTTCTAAATATGAAATTTTTCATCAAAAACAGCAATCAAAACACCTTGTTGCTCATTGATGAATTCGGTTCTGGCACCGAACCGCAAATTGGAGGCGCCATTGCCGAAGCCAGCCTCGAACGCTTCAACAGGAACGGTGCTTATGGAGTAATTACCACACACTACACCAATCTGAAACATTACGCCGAAGATACCGAAGGTATTGTGAACGGAGCCATGCTTTACGACCGCCAACATCTGCAACCCCTGTTTCAGCTTCAAATTGGTAATCCGGGAAGTTCGTTTGCCGTGGAAATAGCCCGGAAAATCGGATTGCCCGAAGATTTGATTGCTGATGCAGCCCAAAAAGTTGGGCTGGAACACCTGGATTACGACAAGCACTTACAGGATATTGTAAGGGACAAACGTTACTGGGAGCGTAAAAGAATGGAAATCAGGCAAAAAGAAAAACGACTGGATGAAACCCTGGAGAAATACGAAACTGAATTGGGGTTGACTGAGAAAAAACGTAAGGAAATAACCATTCAAGCAAAGCAAGAAGCAGAAAATCTGCTGAAAGAAGCAAATGCGAAAATAGAAAACACCATCCGTACCATCAAAGAAAGTATGGCTGATAAAGAGAAAACACGCAACGTCCGTACTGAACTTGAGAAATTTAAAGAAAAAATAACTGATAAGAAAGTCCAGGAACACAAACTAAAAACAAAATTACCTTTCAAAAAAACTGCTGAAAAAATCATAGCTGAAAAAGAAATCATTCTTCACCCGGGTTCCGTCGTTCGGCTGAAGGGACAGACTGCAACCGGAACAATTATGGAACTGAATGACAAGCAGGCTGTTGTAGCTTTTGGACAGTTAAAATCTACCGTTAAAATATCAAACCTTGAGGCTGTCAGCAATAATCAGATGAAAAAGGAAAAACGGTTGTCCGATGGATTGGGTACACCTGTTACCGACGAAGTTCGTCAGCGAAAACTCACTTTCAAATCGGAAATTGATGTGCGAGGTATGCGTGGCGATGAAGCACTACAAGCTGTTACATACTTCATTGACGATGCTGTGATGGTAGGCGTTGCAAGTGTTCGCATCCTGCATGGAACTGGTACAGGCGCACTTCGGCAACTCATTCGTCAATATCTGAATACTGTATACGGCGTCCTCCGCTTTCACGATGAACATGTACAATTTGGTGGTGCCGGAATTACAGTTGTGGAATTTGAATAAGAAAAGGTTCAACATTTGTATAATCAGTTTCAATTCTGCTATAAATCAAAAAAAACAGTATATTTGTACTTTCATAATTAACTTAATTCATTGAATGACTAAATATTTTCATAAAATTGTTGTATCTGCATTTCTTTTAATTGGCTGTCAGTTTGCAAGTGCAGTACCAGCTTCGCCCTATCCTGTTATTATTACTCAACCAGACGGTACAAAGTTAACCGTGTACCTCAAGGGCGATGAATATCACCATTACCGTACTACTGAAGACGGAGTTTTAATTATAAAAAATAATGAAGGCACATATAACTATGCCTCCATGGATGCCAAAGGGAAAATTTCAGACACCAAAATAAAAGCGCAAAATACAAAAAACAGGACTGAAAACGAAAAAATATTTGTTTCAAAACTTGTAAATACAAACGCTCTGAATAATACAGGTGAAAAAACACAGATAAAAAAAGTTGCTACCAGAAAAAACACTGCTTCTGCAAATGTCACTCGTTCTTCCGTTTACCCCAAAACCGGTTCACCCAAATCACTGGTGATACTCGTCAACTTTGCCGATGCGTCATTTGCTACACCGAACCCTCAGTCTGCATTTAATAATCTGCTGAATGAAGCCGGTTACAGTACAAATGGAGGCACCGGTTCAGCCCGTGATTATCTCAGGGACAATTCCATGGAAACTTTTTCACCTGAATTCGTTGTGGTTGGTCCTTATACGCTACCTCAGAATATTGAGTATTACGGAAAAAATAATACTGATGATTCTGACCAGAATCCCGTTCAAATGGTGGCTGATGCCTGCAAACTGGCAGATGATCATGGAGTTGATTTTACCCAGTTTGACACTGATAATGATAATCTGGTTGATAATGTATTTATTTATTACGCCGGATATAATGAAGCAGAAAATGCACCTGACAATACCGTGTGGCCTCACCGTTGGGGAATATATCCTACGGCCATTTACAGCAGCAATGGAAATTATTCAGGAAGTATAGCTTCTGTTACTTTTGACGGAAAACGCATTGAAGATTACGCATGTACTTCAGAATTGAAAGGAAAAAGCGGAACAAGCATGTGTGGTATCGGAACATTTACACATGAATTCGGACACGTGTTAGGTTTAGCTGACATGTATGCTACCGATGGAGGCACACACCACACATTATCCAGCTGGGATATAATGGATTACGGACCCTATTTGAACAGCGGACGAACCCCTCCGAACTATTCGGCTTTTGAAAGGTTTTCATTGGGATATCTTACTCCTGTTGAGATTAAATCACCTCAAAATATTATTATCGACACATTAGCTTCCGCTAATCAGGCTTTCTTAATTTCATCCTCAGGGCTACCCTTCAACATGGAGTACACTAATCCGACAGAGTATTTTCTGTTAGAAAACAGGCAAAAAAAAGGATGGGATAAATACTTACCCGGTCATGGGTTGTTGGTTACACGAGTTAAATACAACCAGAACAACTGGAATTACAATACCCCCAACAACATAGCTTCAGCTATGGGTGTTGACATAATGGAAGCAGATGGTATAGCCACAGATAATACTTTGTCCGGCGACCCGTTTCCAGGTACAAGTGCAGTTAAAAATTATACCCCACGGTTAATTTCAGGCGTACTAATGACCAATAAAACATTAACTTATATTGATGAAACAAACGGAGTAATTACATTAAAATTCATGGGTGGTGCCAATCCACCTTTGTTGAAAACAAAAGGTTTAACTACTCAATTCAATACTATACAAGGTAATCCCACAAATGGCCAAACCATCTCTGTAGAAGGTGAAAATCTTGAAGCAAACATAAAAATTTCATTCAAACTGGGTACTCATTTTGAAATAAAAAAAGATACAGACACTGAAACAGCCTGGGGAAAATCACTATTACTCACACCTGTTGATTCAGTAATATTACCAACAAATATTCAGATTCGTTATAACCCTACTGAGCCATCTTATAATAATATACATTACGATCAACTTGAAATAACCACTGCATTCGCCGATAAGATTACATTGCCGCTTTCGGGTAAATCGACCAGAAAAATATACGTTGTGCCACCGATTGCTACTGAGGCTAAAGATGTGACTTATAAAAGTTTTATTGCCAGCTGGAACTCAGTATTCGACGCTACCGGATATTATTTAACTGTATATAATGTATCTGATAACGGTTTGGTTGACACCGTTTTTTCAAAGAAATGGCTCACTTCCACTACCGACACTTTATACAATCTGATCTCCAATCGCGATTATTATTATCAAGTTCAGGCAAGTGACAAGAACACCTTATACGGGTATGAAAACATTACCGCTTATTCCAATACTGTAAAAGTGCGAAGTGCTGCTTATCAGCAGAAAAAGGAATTAAGGGTTGTATCTTCGGGCGTTGGATCTGTTTTAGTGTTTGTACCTTCCAGAACCTCTGTCGTTAATGTATTTAACACTATTGGTCAGAAAATCAGAAGTTTTACGGCAAATTCAGATATTCCTCAAATTACAAATCTTCCCCGCGGACATATTTACATTATACAGGCTGATGAATTCCGAACTAAGGTACTGATACCCTGACATTAGAGTTTAAAATATAAAATGGCTTCAATCCGCGGATTAAAGCCATTTTTGTTTAATAATTTTCAGTTCACTATTTTTTAATCAGTTTTCTTATTCTTCTGACTAAATTATACCCGACAATTAAGCCCTGAATTACTGTCATCATTTTCCCTTTGCGAAATGGAGCCGTCATTAATGCTAACGGAGCAAATGAAGTCGTTGTTGATGAGGAAGAAAAGAAAGGCATCAACTGCTGAGCTCTAGATATAAGCCGAACTTTTTGTTGTTCAATCTTCTGTCTGGCTTCTTTTTTGAATACCAGCATATCTTCAATGGTAATATTTTTATCCGTTATCAGTTTTGATTCCATCTTTTCCTTCATTTTCATCTTTTGCTTCTTCATAAAACATAGCGACAATCAACCTTAACAGGGGATTAACTATCAAAGATCTACGAAATATCAATACGACAGCAAGCAGAACCAGATAGATTGCGGCAATAATTCCAAAACTAATTACGAATCCTACAGTCGGTGCCAGGATATATGCCAGAGAAAACAGGAGATAAAAAAGCAAACCCATGGCTAAGACAACCACAATAAGAATGAAAAGCAGAAGGGACAGGATTTTTGTGATTTTTTCTACAAATTCAATTTTCACATAATCGCCCTGCAGCTTTACATAATCTTTAATGTCGGTAAATAGTTGATTAAAATTACTGATGTAACCCGATTTGTTTGTCATACCATACTAAACTGTTGTTTTAGCATCAGCTTCAGATTTAAGCTCATCAACAAGATCTTCCAGATCCGATTTACTTAAATTTATTCCTCTTTTCTTAAGCGCTTCCACCACTTTAGACTTGGTATCTTCGAAGCCTTCCACAATTTTAGCTCTGGTATCTTCACCTTTTTCGGGTGCTAAAAGTAAACCCAAAGCAGCACCAACTACAGCACCACCTAGCAGCGCAGCCAAAATTCCACTACCTGAAGTTTTCATAATTATTATTCTTTAAAGTTTGAAAATTAAATATTAATTCTATAGCATTATTAAAACAAAAACGAATAAAGAAAGGTTCAGACCAACAAGTATTATTCCGGCTGATAACCGAAATTCTTTAACAAGTTATCCTTATTTCTCCAGTCTTTCTCCACCTTTACAAACAACTCCAAAAACACTTTCTTTTCAAAAAAACCTTCAATATCCTTCCTGGCTTCAGTTCCAACTTTTTTAAGTGATTTCCCGCCATGCCCAATCAGAATTCCTTTTTGTGAATCTCTTTCGGCATAAATTACGGCATTAATACGGATTAGTTTTTCCTCTTCCAGAAACTGTTCCACTTCCACCTCTACCGAATAAGGAATTTCCTTCTCATAATTCAGCAGAATTTTTTCACGGATAATTTCAGTTACAAAGAATCTTGCCGGTTTATCAGTCAACTGATCTTTATCAAAAAATGGAGGACCCTCGGGTATCAACTCCTTAATGCGTCGTAATAAAGTTTCAATATTGAACTTTTCTTTTGCCGAAATTGGAAAGATTTCCGCATTAGGTAGCACAGATTTCCATTTTTCAACCAGTTCGATCAGCTTTTCCTGATTGATCAAATCGATTTTATTTACAACAAGAATTATCGGTGCGGTATTCATCTTCACCTTTTCAACAAAATCTTTATTTTTCTCATAATTATCAAACACATCAGTCACGTAAAGTATTACATCAGCATCGACCAGGGCCGAACGTGAAAAACTTAACATAGACTCCTGCAACTTGTAGTTTGGCTTCAACACACCCGGTGTATCGGAATATACTATCTGAAAATCATCCCCGTTCACAATCCCTAATATACGATGACGGGTTGTCTGAGCTTTTGATGTTATAATTGACAAACGTTCGCCTACAAGGGCATTCATCAGGGTTGATTTTCCCACATTTGGATTACCCACGATATTAACAAATCCGGACTTATGCATAATAATCATTTTTTACAAAGATAATACTTTTAACAACAACAAAAGCAAAATTCATTTATTAGCACAAAATAAAGCAGGTTCAACCATATTCTTAACCAGTTTTTAATACAAATTTGTTACTTTTGTCGTTAATAAGTAAAAATTTATATCCGGTATGAACAAAACTTACCAGACTAATAAAATACTGAAATTCCTTTTTATTGTGGGAGCAATACTCATTGTTCTCGCATCTACGATATTCACCAATCGCCTGGCGGGAAAACTATCGGTCGAAGAACAGAAGAAAATACAAATATGGGCTGAAGCCACCAGGCAACTGATACTTGCTGATGAAACAACTGATATGAACTTCATTCTGAATATCATTGAAGGCAATACGACTATTCCGGTTATTATTACAGATAATAATGACCAAATGATAGAATACAGAAACATAAAAGCGCCTGAAAAAAACAACGAAGATTTTTTCAGAAAAAAAATAGCTACTCTCAAAAACAAAAAAAACAGGTTTGAAATTAATCTCAGGGAATCAAATACAAAACAATACATTTATTACGATGACTCTTTGATCCTCAAGCAACTGTATATTTTTCCTTACATCCAGTTTGGGGTAATTTTTGTATTTTTTGTAATCGTAATACTGGCATTTTCGAGCACCAAGCGTGCCGAACAGAATAAAGTCTGGGTTGGCCTCTCTAAAGAAACTGCACATCAACTGGGTACTCCCATTTCATCGCTGCTGGCATGGACTGAACTTCTTAAAATCCGATACGAAGATGACAAACTAATCACTGATATGGAAAAAGATGTGAATCGTCTTAGAGTAATCGCTGATCGTTTTTCAAAAATAGGTTCCAAGCCCGATTTAAAAAAATCGGATTTAAAAGAGACACTTTCGAATGCGGTAAATTATATGAATAACCGCAGTTCCAACAAAGTAGAAATATCACTGAATTTTAACGAAGGAATACCATCAATTGTTCCGCTCAATGTTCCTTTATTCGAATGGGTAATTGAAAACCTGTGTAAAAACGCAATTGACGCCATGAATGGTATTGGAAGAATCTCTCTGAACGTGAAGAATACAGAGAATGAAATAATTATTGATATCAAGGATACAGGAAAAGGAATGGAACGCAATTTGTATAAAGCGGTGTTTTCACCCGGATTTACCACTAAAGAACGTGGATGGGGATTGGGATTATCGCTTGCTAAACGTATTATTGAAGAATATCATCAAGGTAAAATTTTCGTAAAACATTCTGAAATAAACGTAGGAACAACGTTCAGGATAATTTTACCTGTCAATTAATAATCTTCTTCAATTATTTGATCTATCTTTGCATAAATTTTCCGTAAAACTTTTATTTATAGTACGAAATTTTGTACCTTTGCAAGGTTTTTTATAGTACACAATATGTCGAAATTTGAAAGATACAACATTCCACTGAAGGAATTAAAAACTGAAACACAAGTTTTCGAATTCGATTTGGATGAAAATTACTTCAAAAAAATCGATAGTCCTGAAGTTCAACATGGCAATATAAAAGCCATTGTTACTGTACGTAAAAAAACCGGTCTTTTCGATTTGAATTTTGAACTGAATGGCATTATTCAGATACCATGCGACAGATGTCTGGATGACATGAATCAGCCAATACAATATAAGGAAAAAATTCAGGTCAAATTTGGTGATAATTTTTCGGAAGAAGACGATATAGTGATTGTACCGGAAGCTGACGGAGGAATTAACATTGCATGGTTTTTATATGAATTTATTGTATTAAATATTCCAATGAAGCATGTTCATGCCCCTGGAGAATGCAATAAGACAATGGTTAGTAAACTGAAAAAGCATATAACCAGACAAAGAACCGATGATGATGATCTGGACGACATCGATTTTGAAGAAGATGAAATACCAACAGATGAAACAACTACTGACCCGCGATGGGACGGATTACAAAATATATTTGAAAACAATTAAATAAATTACTAAAATGGCACATCCTAAACGAAAACATTCGAAACAAAGAACCGCAAAAAGAAGAACCCACGATAAAGCTAAACTGCCTACTCTGGCAATTTGTTCAAACTGCGGTGCAACCCACATTTACCACACCGTTTGCCCTGAATGCGGTTATTACAGAGGTAAATTAGCTATTGAAAAAGTAACAGCTGAATAAACTTTCTTTTTCTGAATAAATAGAAAATTATTCATTACAAAGATATTAAAAGAGGGTGTGCAAAAAGTTTTGGACACCCTCTTTTGTGTATAAAAGTTGTTCGTTTGTCATATATTAACTACATTTAAACATCTAAATGATAGATAATTATGATAGATAATTATGACAAATGTAACATTCAAAAACTACAGTCAGGGTCGGGGAGTTTTGTTTCCCCCAATCATTGAGAGCATGATGCCCCGGGATAGTTCTGTGTGTTTGATAAATCATATCGTAGATGAGTTGGGTCTGAGGTGACAATAGCAGTTATCATTCCCGTATGTTACTCAAAGGAAGGATTGATGCCCCAATGTAGAAGACCCATAGAAGTAGAAGCTGACTTCAGGTAAATAATAAATTACAAACACTACAATCGGTTCAGACATTCTTCAAAATGTAAAGTCGAAATGGACTTTACCATACAGATCATTGTCTTCAATATCTGAAAAATTTCAACCAACGTCAGATAAGCTCTAATAGCCACAAATAATTCAAAAATACCCTAAATCTGTTAGATATCAGTTGTTTTGAAGACTATATACGAAATCAAATTTCATAGAAGCTTACATCGTTATGGTGTGCTTGACATATAAAAAAGAGAGCGACTTTTTGGGAGGGCACTCTCGTTTTCCCTTATAATATTTTTTACTGATGTTCTTTTCTTAAGAGATCATTTACTGTTTTTACTGGATTGAAAGTTTCGATGGGCACTTCAACAAAGATAGTATTCCAGTCACTCATTGCTCCGTTCCAAAGACCGGGCAGCTCAAGTGCTTTCAGTTCTTTGCCGCTTTTCGATTTGGAGGAAATGAACCCCGTGTTTTTATCCACATACTTCAATAAATTAAATTTACGGCTTTTGTAATCCTTTACACCACAAACCAGATCCACAGGGTTGAAATGAGTAGAGTTCTGCATCTTTTCTTTATCGTCAGCATTATTTGTGTCGATCTGCGAACTTTCGAGAATTTGCAGTGAGACAGTGCCATCGGGATTGACAGTCAGGAAGGGTCCGCCTCCGGGCTCACCTACATTCTTTACCATGCCACACACCCGTATCGGGCGGTTAAGTTTACCGATAAGATATTCGCGCAACCGAATACCGCTCAGTGATTTAATATTTTCGTTGTGATTATTCAGTTTCTTCTCGCAGAATTGTGCTATTACCGTGAGTTTGGCATCCGATATTTTTTCGTTTTCGAGTTCTTTGAGGTAGGCAAATGCCTGTTGCTGATAATGTACCAGAACACCGGCAATAAGTTTTTTATAGGTAATAGTGGCATCTTTGAGTGCATCAGGAACCACATTATCGATATTTTTTATGAAAATAATATCCGCGTCCAGGTCGTTCAGATTTTCAATGAGCGCACCGTGACCCCCGGGTCGAAAAACGAGTTCACCTTCTTCACGAAACGGATTATTATCAGCATCAGCTGCTATAGTATCTGTAGATGGTTTTTGTTCGGAAAAACTGACATTATATTTCACTCCAAACCTTTTTTCATATTTTGAAAGGTTTTCAACCAGGTGTTTTTCAAACAATTGCCGGTGTTCTTTAGATACAGTAAAATGAATGTTTACTTCACCGGATATTGTGGATGCATACACAGCGCCTTCGACAAGATGCTCAAGCAACGGAGTTCGTTTATCGTCCTTATACGAATGAAATTTGAGCAGGCCTTTGGGCAACGAGCCGTAATTCAATCCTTTCTCCTGCAGCAAATTAGCCACAATTTCCTTGTAGCTGTTCGATTTTTTAAGTTCTGGAATGTCTTTTCCGTTATTCGTTTTGCAAACGGCATTCAGATCATCGTAGAATGCAAATCTTTCTATCTCATCAAAAAACTTTTTCTCAAATCCCGTTACGGGCAAATCGCTGTCACCATCCAGAAAACTGAATAAATCCTTGAACATGCGGCTTGCAGCCCCCGAAGCAGGAACGAACTTCAATACTCTGGCATTTGTTGTCAGGTATTTTCCCCATTCATTCAGATAAGTCTGTAGTTCAGTCTCGTTGACACGAATAATACCATTTCCCACTGAAGCTGAACTCCGGATTACCAGATATGGAAAACCCGATTTGAAACAATTAAGCTGTTCTTCTATTTGCTGAGCTGAAATTCCTTTTTTCTGCAGCAACATTTCATCATTTGGTTGAATCATAATGTAAGATTGGTTTAGTTGGTAGTAATAACAATTTTAATTGCCAAGCTGTTTTTTTATCAGATTTATTTCTTTTGCTCTTTTTTGAAGATCTTCTTTATAACTCACCAGTTTGTATATATCGTTTTCCATATCAACGGTAAAAGCAAATAAAACCTTAGGATATATTTCGATAGCCAAATCACAATACAATATAGCATTTTCCATATCGCCCAAAATCTCACTTGCAATGGCAATATTGTAATTCGCGCGGTATTTGGTGGCATAACCTGATTTTTCTGCTGCTAATTTCCACAAATCTATGGCCGCTTTCCAGTTTCGGACTTTAACTGAGTCCATGGCTTGTCGCATGTATTTATTCCGGGGATTATAGAAATATCGGTCTTCCTTTTCCCAACGCGGTATCATTCGATCGGCTATATTTGTTCCTGTGAGCAGAGAAGCATCGACAAGTGCATTATAACGCGAGGGTAGCTTATCACCAGCTTTGCTGCGTATCTTGTTACTGCTTTCCCAGGTAAAACTATCAGTAAACTGTAAATATGTTGTGGGTTTGTCGGTTGGGTAATTTATGGACCAGACTGTTCCCATCTTGATATCCAGATTGCTGAAAAACTGCAAATCATCCGTATAGAAATTTTCAGTAATCTTATCGATATATAATAAACGATCAAGTGAGAGAATGGCATCGGCATGATACACAGCACACAAACTTTTTATTGCTTCACTGGTCAGTGGTGTTATTTTAAATGGTTTATCAGACACGTTTGTACGGTTTTTTGCCATATGAACGTTTTTGAAAAAGCCTTTTTCTTCGAGCGACTCACGCAAACTCGCGGTACAGAAAATTGAAGCACTGTCAAATACCTGTTCAACCGAAGTGTATTCTTCAAATAACTTTTTATTATAATGTCCCACATTCGATGGTTGAGCTATAGAATTATCAACAATAAGAATACTGTTGATTTCGGGAGGAAATGTAACCTGAGCCGGCCGAAGTATATCGAGAGTTGTGAACATTCGGGAAGTAGTGCATGAAGTCATCAGAAAAATCAATCCCACTGCCGGAAGTATTTTCGACACAGTTAACCTCATCAGGGCACTTCTATTTCTTGCTTGCGTGTTTATCATAAAAATCAGGTTGAGGAATCAGCTATTGACAGGCAAAGTTAAAAATTTATTGATAAATTATCGTAAGCGAGATGAATATTTTCTGGCAATTCAGCGCTCACATCTTCGTGTTTTCCCAGATGATGACTAATGTGGGTGAAATAAGTGTTTTCAGCATTTACATGCTGAGCAATTGCGATGGCTTCGGACAAGGAAAGGTGCGATATATGTTCTTCTTTGCGAAGGGCATTAATCACCAGCACTTTCAGTCCACGAAGTTTATCCAGCTCGGTGTTGTCGATACTTTTCACATCGGTAAGGTAAGCCAGCTTACCGATTCTGAAACCAAGCACAGGCAGTCTGGCATGCATGGCCCGGATGGGAATGATATTCACTCCCTGTATTTGAAACGGGTTCATATCCACTTTATGCAGATTCATCTTTGGCACACCCGGATATTTGATTACTCCGAAACAATACGGCATATTTCGTTCAATGGCTTCGAGTACGTTAGCTTCGGCATAAATATTTGTTTCGCCAAGGGGACGCACATCGTCAAGCCCGCCAACATGATCGTAATGTTCGTGAGTAAGAAGTATGGCTGTGACATGAAAAATATCGTTGGTTATCAGCTGCTGACGTAAATCGGGACCGGCATCAATGAGAAAGCGCTTGTCGTCGACAGTAACTAACGCTGAATTCCGGAGTCGTTTGTCCTTCGGACTTGCCGAACGGCATACCGGACATTTGCAGCCAAGTTGGGGAACACCGGTAGATGTGCCTGTGCCTAAAAATGTAATATTAGCTCTCCCACCCTCAAAAGGGGGAATTAATGAGTTGCTTTTGTTATTAATAAAATCAGTATTTTTAATTTCCATTTAATTGTCAACTTCTAAAACTTAACGACCTGCGAAATTTCAATTTTTTCCCCACCTTAAGAACCTGTCACGATTTATCGGGTGATTTATGGAGCAGGAATATTCATCCTGATCCGCCATTCATTCGGGTAGAGATTATTGGTTCTGTTGCCTATGTTTTTCACCCATCCCAGGGGTATGTTCCGGTATTTCACAAGTATAAATCCTTTTTCGGCATCGGGTAAACTTATGGCTTCTTTTTTCAGATATAATAAAGCATCCCTTAATTCGACCTCCGCCTGTTGAATTTTTTCCGTATTAATACTTTTTGATAATGCCAGACTGGTGTGAGGAATTAAATCCCGGCCTTTTATTTCACAAAGAGTAATGCCGTAATGCATGATGTGCAAATTATTTTTGAGCAGTTCAACTTCCGTGCTGAATTTCAGTCTGAAAGCGGAGATAAAGTTATTGTCCGAATATATTTTCCAGTCTCCAGGCTCCTTTAACCGGTTTTTAAGTTCTGTTTCATCGAATTCCGGCTTTAGCTTTCTTTTCTCCTGTTTTTTCATCCTGAGCGATGGTGCATCTGATGTTTTCCGCAATACGGAGAGAAAAAAGCCTTCTCCACGGGTTTTTTGGGGAAAAAACCGGTATCCCTTGTCCGATACTGTAATCTGAGGAAAAGCTGCAGTATCAATCCGCTGGATTTCAGCGCCAAGCGCGGTTTCTATCCAGCTAACATTCTTTTCGTTTTCCTCCCGGTTGTACGTACAGGTGCTGTAAATCAGTATTCCATCCTTTTTCAGTGTATCCCATACATCAAGCAGTATGTCGCGCTGCCTTTGGGCACACATCTCCACATTTTGTTCACTCCATTCATCCACAGCTCCCGCGTCCTTGCGAAACATACCCTCGCCCGAACAGGGCGCGTCAACCACCACCGCGTCGAAAAAGGAAGGCAAACGCTGAAAATCAGCGGGTACATTATTGGAAACAACTACCGCGTCATTGCCCCATTTTATCAGATTTTCGGCAAGGATAAACGCCCGACTGCGGACAATTTCGTTACTAACAAGCATTCCGCCGGATTTCAGATATTGCGATATCAGGGTGGACTTTCCGCCGGGAGCAGCGCAAAGATCCAGCACAACGCCATCAGGCGCGACAAACTGTGATAGAGCCTGCTGTAAAAACATGGAAGAGGCTTCCTGTACATAATAAACTCCGGCATGAAACAGCGGATCAAGGGTAAAAACCGGTCGCCCGGAAAGATAATATCCCGAATCACACCATTTCACCTTATCATCCGAAGGCACGTATACTGTTTTATCATTCACACGTACACTGACCGGTGAAGGAATATCGAGCGCGTCGAGAAAATCGGGAAATTCATCGCCAAGTAATTCCTGAGTACGTCTGACAAATGGTTCGGGTAAATTCATTAAATCCTTTTTAGGGTGCAAATATACTGAATTTGGAAGAAAAAATTATTAAACGAATGTCTGTTGTTATACAGAACTTTCACAGACTGTATTTGTAATATCTGAAGTTGTTCGGAATTTTCCCTGACTGTAGTTGTAATGTCTGTTGATGATCAATAGCTACAAATGATAACTTCAAAACCATAAAAGTTTTATGAATTAATTATCCAGTTTAACATGTTTTTAAAGGTTACAATAAATACTTAATATTGTATTATTTTCTTTTTCTATTGCACATCCTGGCTTCTGTTATTCAATTAAATTTATTAATATTGCATTCAAATTCAATCAAAAGGTATTTTCCTTAAATTCAGCATTATATGAAACGGGTGCCACAAATAAATTTTGACAATCAAGCTAATTTTATATACTGGTTTCATCTGAACAATTAAAATCTATAAAAAAATGAAATCGCGTACTCGTTTACTTGCCATTGCATGGGGAATTCTTTTCTTCAGCTCAGATGAATTGGAAAGAACTGACAAAACCTTTCTTTACACATGCTGAACTGATGGGAGGAAGAACTCTGGAACTGATTATGTCTGACAAACCAAAACGATAAAATACAATTCATAAAGTATATTGGTAATGAAAAAACTGAGTGTGCTAATACTTCTTGTAATTTGTTTGCCCCTTGCAGGTCAACCTGTAAACCGCAC
>JAFNAU010000128.1 GCA_017860335.1 Bacteroidota bacterium | reverse complement strand
GGAAAAACTCCAAGTCGTTCGGTGGCACTTCATCAACGAATTTATCAGTTGAACCCACATATCAATTCAATCATCTGTACACAGCCTGTTAATCTGATGGCACATGCCGTGAGCGGCAAAAAATTCGATGTACGCACTATACCCGAAAGCTGGATTTTCCTGCAGGATGTTCCGTCCATTCCGTTCGGAAATATTTACAAAGAAATAGATGAAGTGGCACAGATGTTTGCCTATAACCGGGTGATTCTGGTTGAAAACGACAGCGTTTTTATCACCGGTGATAAATTGCTCAACACGTTTGATTATCTTGAAGTTGCCGAATTCTCGGCCAATTCGCTGGTTATGGCAACCTCCATTGGCGAACTGAAACCCATGGGCGACAAGGAAATAGATGAACTTCGTGTCGCTTTCAATGTGAAGTAACGAACTCTCAAATTCCCCTCAGTGAAAATTTGAGATATAGCGTCCGGTTGATTTTTTCAATCGGGCGTTTTTGCTAATTTTGTGATGATTTGGATTATTAATTTGTCACATAATCATCTGAAAAATTATTACTAAAAAAGTTCCCATTGAAGGGGATTAAGAGGCAGAACCATGAAAATTCTTTTTTCCACATCCACTTCACCTTCGTTTAATTTGGCAACCGAAGAATATTTATTTTCTGATAAATCAGAAGAATATCTCTTTCTGTATCATGATCAGGGAAACCTGAACTTTTGTTTTATTCACAATAAGAGATCCGAACAGTCTTCCCTGAGTGCCGGTTTTTTGAAGCCAGTCATAAATGTTCTTCATTCGATGAATATACCTGTTGAAGCTGGAAAACGCAAAGACCTCTGGCTGGAAAATTTTAAAATATCGGGAACAGCTTCACATATTTCAGGAAATAGAGAATTGCATCACGGGACATTATTGTATAGCTCCGACATCCACGCATTACAAAAAACGCTCACTCCGGATAAAACAGAAGTTTTAAAAAAAGCAATACGTTCAGTTTTCAGCCCGGTAAAGAATATATTCACTTATCTCACTGAAAATAACAGAATACCGGCATCAGAAGCCGATTTTTTTCACGAATTCGCTCTGAAACTGGCTGAATATCTCAATATTACCGAATTGTCAGAATTGTCAGACGAGAACATACGTGAAATAGAGATAATCCGGCAGAACAGGTATTCGCGAATCGAGTGGAATTTCAAAATATAGAGTAAAAGTGCTGAAAGTGAGTGATATAATATTGAAAAGGCAGTGACTCAGATTGTAACCCGTTCACTGCCTTTTTATTTCAAATGTATCACAGCGCAATGATTTTAACTCCGGTATTCAAAAGGTGTGCATCCCACCCGTTTTTTGAAGAAAGACAGAAAATATCCATACGAACTGAAATTCAGTTCATAAGCAATCTCTTTTATCGGAATGGATGTTTCTGCCAGCAGTTCCTTGGCTTTCCGGAGTTTTAGTTCCTGAAAATAGTGAGCGGGTGAGTAACCAGTATATTCTTTGAAAACTTTTCTGAACCACGAATAGCTGGTGCCAAGATTACTTGCAAGTTCCTGAATGTCAATTACATTTTTGACATTTTCAAGCATAATCATTTTTGCTCTTTCAATAATCTGCCCGTATTCATTGGATTCAATGCTTTTATTTTCGGATAATGACAATATTGTGCCCAGAATATGAAACACGATACCCGAGAGGTATTGCTGCGATGACTTTTTATCTTCTTTGGCAACTTTGATGGCTGTGGAAAACAGATGGACCAAATCTTCATTAAATCCAACATCCAGAACCTGGTTTTCCATTGAGATGAAGCTGTTCTGAATAACAGAATTTATAATTGAACCTTCAAATCCAATATAATATTCATTCCAGCCGGTATCCGGGTCGGGACAGTAGGTATGCCACTGCCCGGGGAATAAAATAATGATTTGACCTTTTCGTACTGTTTGTTTTTTTGTTGTTTCGGAGGTAAAAATACCTTTTCCTTTAGTGATATAAACAAACTGAAATGGAGCAATGGGTTGAAAGCCAACAGTATTGACAGTCAACCCAAATTTCTTATCCCTTTCATTGACTATCAAGTATTTGAAGTCAATGGCAAAGTCGTTAAATCTCATGGTAAATCAGTTGTGTTGTTTCAGATTTTGAGGTATTAACGACAAAATTAAAAAAAATCTCAGAACAAACTAGGTATTATCAAAGAAAAGATCAATATTAACATTCCTATAACGAGATATCCTACAGCTTTTTTACCGGCTCCTTTCCATTCTTTCAGAATTATTCCCCATACATTGCTGAAGGTTACATTCAGCGACATCAGAATACTCCACGAAAATGCCATCATGGTACTGCCTTCTGTCAGGAAACTTTTTCCGAGTGCCAGCCCGAAAAATTGTGAATACCACAGAATTCCCGCCAGTGCACAGAACAACAGATTGTTGAACAGAACATTGCCTGGTATTTTGAAATAGTCTTTTTGTGTTTTATTCTTAAAATTCTGGTAAATACAATAGACAGCGTTTGTTACAAAGCCTCCCAGTGTTATCATCAGTATGGCAGGAAGTCCGGCATACAATGCTTTGGTACCCATACCCAGAGCAGCAACTTTTAACGGTTCGGCTGCTTCGAGACCCAGACTGAAACAGGCGCTCATCACACCGGCCAGAATAGCGACCAGTAATCCTTTGCCTAGCGCGAAATCCTTGATGGCTGCTTTTTTCTGTTCTTCGGTCATGTTTTTAGCACGAAGACTTCCGGCATATCCGATTACTGCTATACCTGCAATGGCTACACTAACACCGATTAAAAGAATCAGTCCTTTGCCGTGCAGCAAATCGGTACCGGTCATCAGTGCCGGAATGAGTGTTCCGAAAGCCGAACAGGTGCCGAGCGCGATACTCTGCCCGAGAGCAACGCCCAGATAGCGCATGCTCAGACCAAAGGTAAGGCCACCAACTCCCCAGAGCGCGCCAAAAAACATGGCTTTCCAGGCTGCTCCATCGCCCGACGATAGTATCTCGAATAAAGAGTGTCCGTCGGGTACAGCGAGCAATGCTCCAAGATAGGGAAATATCAGCCAGGCAAAAATGCCCTGAACCAGCCAGAAACTCTCCCAAGCCCAGGTTTTAACTTTTTTGATAGGAACGTATGAGCTTGACTGGCCCATACTTCCTATTGCAATGATCAGCAAACCTATAATTGTGTTCATCTCCCGTTATCTTTTGGATGTAACCGTGTTTTCGTAGTCTTCAATCTCTTTGATATATGCATCGCCCACGGCTATTCCCTGTTGCAGGCAATAGTAATTATATACAGCATTCCAGGGCAACGCTTTCAATTCTTCGAGATATGCCATCCGCTGGAAGTTTTTGTCTTGTACTTCGTATTCCCTCAGTTTTTCGGTTGGTTCGAGCATGGCTTGCAGCATGGCTTTCTGAGTAGAACGGATACCCACTACGTATGCGCCGATACGGTTGATGGATGCGTCGAAATAATCCAGACCTACATTGACACGTTTCATTTGACCCGAGCGTACTATTTCCTGAGTCAGTTCAAGCAGTGCATCGTTCAGAATAACTACGTGATCGCTGTCCCAGCGTTCGGGACGGCTAACGTGCAAGGCTATTTCGGGAAGGTAAAGCAACATCGATGATATTTTATCGGCAATACCTTCGGTGGGGTGGAAGTGACCTGCATCGAGGGTGAGAAGCATGTTGTTTTTTACGGCATAACCCATATAAAATTCGTGTGAACCTACTACATAGCATTCACTGCCTATTCCGAAAAGTTTACACTCGATGCTGTCTTTCAGATAGTTGGTGTCGTATTTTTCGGCAAGTACTTCGTCAAGCGATTCCTGGAGTAATTTCCTGTGCGCGTAGCGTGAAACGGTTTTGTCTTTTTCTCCATCATGCACCCAGATGTTGTGAACGCAGGGTGATCCTTGTTGACGACCAATTTCTGCTGCGATTTTACGGCAGGCGCGAAGGTGGTTTTTCCAGAAATTTCTGATTTCGGGGTCAAAACTCGAAAGGGAATAATTTCCCGACTTCGGATGTGAGAAGAATGTAGAGTTGAAATCAATTTTTATTCCCACTTTTTTTGCCCAGTCAATCCACGACTGAAAATGTTTGGGTTCAATCTGGTCTCTGTCAACAAATTCACCTCCGAAATCACCATAAATGGCATGTAAACTCAACCGGTGTTTGCCAGGAATGAGTTTAATTACTTTCTCAATGTCCTGTTTCAGCTCATCAATGGTGCGTGCTTTCCCCGGATAATTACCGGTTGCCTGAATTCCTCCTGTAAGTTGACCGTCGGGGTTTTCGAAACCGGTTACATCGTCCGATTGCCAGCACTGTATTGAAATAGATAATTCGTCCAGTTGGTTGAGGGCTTTGTCAACATCAACACCCAACGCTGCATATTGAGCTTTTGCATCTTCATATGCTTGTTTAATCTGTACTGATTTCATAAAAATGTCTTTTTATTGTATTTATAATTCTTTGTATGTTTTCAGGTAATTAGTATAGTTTTCTTCCCATAAGGAAGTGTTCTGAGGTTCAATAGTTTTCAGTTCCACTGAATTTCGGATTATCCGGCGGATTTCTTTTTTATCCTGTACCAATCCGGCGGCTTGTGCCTGCAGCAGTATATTTCCTATAGCTGTGGCTTCTGATGGTCCTGCAATTACTGGTTTTCCGATTGCATTTGCGGTAAATGAATTAAGCATTGTATTCTGTGATCCTCCGCCGATTATGTGCAGCGTGTCAATGGGGAATGAGGCCAGGTTTTGCAGATTGGCCAGTACCTGTTTATAACGGAAGGCGAGACTTTCGTAGATACACCGTGCTATTTCGCCCATTGTTTGCGGGACATATTGTCCTGTTTGATTGCAGTAAGTTTGAATGGCGCTTATCATTGACTGAGGACTTGCAAAACAAGGGGAGTCCGGGTTAATGAAACATTTGAAAGGTATTGCGGCTTCAGCTGCCTGTACAATTTCCTGATAGGTTACCGTTCCGTTTGTTTCCCATTCTTTTTTACATTGTTCAATTAGCCACATCCCGCAGATATTTTTCAGTAGCCGGATAGTGCCATCAGATCCACCTTCATTTGTAAAATTGAGGCTATAAGTTTCTTCGTTAATGACTGGTTCTGCCGATTCGATACCCATCAGCGACCAGGTTCCTGAGCTCAGATAGGCAAAATTCTCGTTTTCAGCAGGTGTGGCCAGTACAGCCGAAGCGGTGTCATGTCCGGCAACTGCAATTACTGAAATGTCATCCAGACCTGTTTGATGCGTAACAGATGCCGACAGTTTTCCGATAACAGTTCCCGAAGAAACAACCGGAGCAAATTTGTCGGTACTCAGGTTGATCATCTCAAGTAATGATGTATCGAATGTTCTTTCGTACGGATTGAGCATTTGCGAGGTGGAAGCGATGGTATATTCGGTAACCATTTGTCCGGTAAGTAAATACGATAATGCGTCGGGCATGAAGAGAATCTTATCAACGAACGGATATATGGAATTATTTTCCTCAAGTTGAGTAGAAAGCTGAAAAAGGGTATTGAAATTCATAATCTGAATTCCTGTTTTCATATAGACATCCTTCCTGCTCATTTTTTCGAAAAATTTCTCCGGTGCGCCGAAAGTGTGTGTGTCCCTGTAGCAGTAAGGCATTCTCAGGGGTTCACCGTCCTTTCCGAAACAAACAAAGTCAACTCCCCAGGTGTCAACACCCAAAGAGACAATTTGTGCATCCTCCGATTTTATTAGCTTCAGTGATTTTAGTATTTCGTTGTACAAATGAAACAGGTTCCAGTACAAGCGTCCGTTGACGTCAATAATTGGATTGACAAAACGATTGATTTCTTTTAATTCCACCCGGTTGTTCTGGATGGTTCCCAGTATTGCTCTTCCACTTGATGCTCCTAAATCGATGGCTAAGAACGAGGTTTCTGTGTTTTCACTCATGATAAATCTAAAATTAATAAATATAACATCGCAAAAATAGAGATTATTGAAAATCGGAATGATGAAAAAATGATTTAATAAATATATTATTTGATATTATTTCTAACGGGGGATCGACATGAAAGATCCGGAATTGTAATATGCTATTATAAAGTAGTAATTATTCATTGATAATTTGTCGTGTCATTGCGAAAATTTAATATTTCAGATGTTGATTTCGACTGACATATAATGAATACTGCCGGTTCTACTAATTAACGAGAGTTTGATATATAAATTCATTTAACCATCTCAAATACAAAATCTGTATTCCCGCAGGGAATTAATGTCCTTAGAAATAGGTTGTTAAATAAATAAGAATCCCCGTTAGGGGATAAATATATCAATTCCCTATGGGAAATGAATCAAAACAAAAACACGCTTTCTGTTGATATTTAAGTACTAACGAACTATTCCTTATGTCAAATTTACGTTAAATATATATATTGACAAAGAATAAGTGATTTTTTTTCCAAATGATCCACTTTTTTTAACCGAAGAGCCAAATCAGATAAAATGTATGCATCAAATACTAAGTATAGATCCTGACATTATGCTATTTTTTACTTTTCAGTACCAGAATGTCATTTATTAATAGATGATTCTAATAAACAGATAATCAGCAATAATATCAACAACTCCTTTGTATATTTTCCATGTGAAAAAAATATCAAAAATCTAACTTTTTATATCGTTTTTCATACTTGCGAAAATAAAACAGATATTATTTTTGCGATTGAAATTTTACCTTATTTCTCTTAAATCTACTCTCTGTTATCCGGAACCATTATAGATGGGTGAATGAAAGTGCATTATTTATGCTTTTTCAATTTACTCCGGCGAATGCTAATTATTCCATTATTCCATATAATCGATTACCTTAAAAATTAAATTTTTAACAAATGAAAAACAAAATTCTTAGTTATTCGGATAAACTTGTTTATCTGAAAAAAACGAGCCTGGTTCATTATGTATTGTTAATGGGCCTTGTCTTTTTTACTGCAAGTTTTTCCGCGTCCGCGGAAAACAGTCTTCAATCGCAACAACCTAAAAAAACTGTTACTGGTATCGTATCCGATAGTTCGGGCGAACCTATTATAGGGGTAACCGTAAGAGAACAGGGAACTAAAAACGGGGTTATTACCAATGTCGATGGTCGTTATACCATTAATGTAGGGAATGATGCCGTGTTGTCATTTAGTAGTGTTGGCTATAAAAACGTGATACAAGAAGTGGGTGTCAACAGAACCCTGAACATCACCTTGCCTGATGATATTGCCACCCTCGACGAATTGGTGGTAGTAGGTTACGGAACCGTGAAAAAAAGCGACGTTACGGGAGCTCTTATCCAGATGTCGGAAAAAACCATTAAGGAAAGACCTGTGCAGAATGCCATCCAGGCTATGCAGGGTAAAGCTGCCGGTGTAGATATCCAGACTAATGGACGTCCCGGTGAAATTTCGGCTGTGGTTATTCGTGGTACAAGATCTATCAACGCCTCCAATACTCCTTTGTATGTGGTTGATGGTGTTATACTTATGGGTGATATGAACGATATCAATCCCAATGATATTGCTTCCATGGAAATTTTAAAAGATGCCTCATCGACAGCCATTTACGGATCGAGAGGTGCCAACGGAGTTGTGCTCATCACTACCAAAACCGGTAAAAAGAATGTCATGTCAGTTGACTATAACAGTACAGTTTCTTTCGATAGGATTAATTCTCTGACTGACTGGGCTTCAGCCGGCGAAATGCTTGACAGGATGAGAACTGCAAACATCAACGGCTCAAACTATAAATCAGGTTCAGTTTCCCTGAACTATCCCGATCCGGTTGCAGATATCACTACTTTTGCTAATGGCGATGCCTACACCATCGACGCCATAAGAAGCGCGTACGAATGGAATGATCCCGGCACTTTTTCTTCTGTGAAAATGAGATCATCCACAGCCGACGAAAAATTGCTTGGATATCCCGATATGGTGCCTATGTATGATTCTTCCAAAAT
>JAFNAU010000127.1 GCA_017860335.1 Bacteroidota bacterium | reverse complement strand
TCCTGCCAGAAAAACTGCATGATTTCTTCTTCTTTGGGAGTTAATTCTTTCATGATTCGATACATTTAATTTTGATGATGCAAATATAAACTAAATATTCTAGTTCTCAACTAAAAAATATAGTTTCTCAACTAAAATTTGTAGTTAAATATTGTTATCTTAAAGTTTATGTATTGTAAACGCCTGAAATACATATTTATATATAAGTCATAGCGCAAAAGTATTGACTTGTCCGCCCGGATTTAAGAATCTCACTGTAGATGGCAGTGATAATTTTTTGTTGAAAAAAAGTACGGGAATCTTAAAATGGTTTTTTATTTGAAAAGCAGGAGCTTTTCTTTTAACACTGCAAATTCCGGAAACTATACCGAACAGGTTTATCAAATAGAACACGTAAAAGACGTATGTAAGCAACGCGGATTAACGCGAATAAAACAATCAAATAAATATCAAAGTATTTTAGATATGAAAACAATAAAATTATCATTTGCCTTGTTGTTTTTTTCTTCTTTTTTGTCATCCTGCATATATCATTGTGCAGGTTTTCCTGAAGAACTTGTGGGATGGACGCCCTATAAAGCGGGAGATGTAATAAGATATCAAAGCGATTTAGATACAATAGTATTTGAAATTGATTCAACTTACAAATCAAAACCATGTATTTTCGATGGACCTATTGAAGAAGGTTGTCAACCGCAATACTATTTCAGTTCTGTAATTGGCAAGTTACCCAAGATTTCCGGCTATTGTGAATTTTCACATAGGGTAATTATTGATTATGAATTAACATTCAAAAAAAATAGCAGTAATTACTATCCTAGCGTTAGCAATAATTACTTTGTTATTAGTTATGATTTGAATAAACCTTTAAGAAATTGGGGTGATTCTAAATTTGATACAATCAGTTATCAATTAAAAAACTCAGTCATTAAAGATGTAATATCTGTTGAAAATTTACAACACAATAATCCGGATATAAATAAAATTTATATTCATAATGGCAAAGGTTTGGTGGGTTTTATCAAAAACGGCTTAGAATATAAACTTGTAGAATAGTTTTTAATGTACACGGAACATACGGATTAAACAATAGCTATCAATGTGAAATCTCCGATTTAAGTTTATTCTGTATGCTAATAATCATTTAATAAATTTAATCATGAGAAAGTTCTTTATCATTTTCTTTATCATTAGTTGTCGTGTCTGGTCTTTTTCCCAGGGTAATGCCAGTGAATTTGCTGCTAATGATAGAATAGAAATAGTTCCGTCTTTTTCAAAGAACACTGTAGGTTTAGATATTGGATACTTTAATTATGCTTATATTAATGGAACAAGCACTATACTAAATTACGAACATTCGCTAATACAAAATCTTAATCTGAGATTTGGATTAGGCTATTTTTCCATTCCAATAAATAAAGGATTTTCAGGGCTGCAATTCCCTGTTTCTTTAAATTTTCTCTCAGGTAAAAAAAACAATCATTTTGAGATGGATTTAGGTGGAAGGCTTACTTTTTTCGAAAGTGCTTTAAATGCTTATGATTTTCCAAATGAATATATGGTTTCAATTCTCTTGAATGTAGGATACAGATATCAAAAACCATCAAACGGATTTATTTTTAGAGCTTTAGTCGGATTTGATGGATTAACATTGGGCGCGGGCTATGCTTTTTAATTAAGAAGTTTGATTTTTTTTTTTTGAATAAATGGGCTTGTGTTAAATGATTCCTTTTGAATAATTTTTCACCTTCGACAAGCTCTGTCCGAAGATAATAACAGGCAGATATTAACCATCA
The DNA here is from genome assembly GCA_017860335.1 of Bacteroidota bacterium. GTDB lineage: Bacteria > Bacteroidota > Bacteroidia > Bacteroidales > Paludibacteraceae > UPXZ01. The sequence continues at coordinate 4,507 of JAFNAU010000127.1, read as the reverse complement.
GAAATGCAGTGAGATTATAAATAAAACAGACCGGATAAGTTCGCGCTTATACGGTCTGTTAATAATTTTATTCCAAATTGTGGATTAATATTCAGCTTTTTGTTTTGTTTCAGCTGTAATCTCAAGCAATTTATCATCTTCACACATCAGTACTCTGCCTTCGAAGATATCGATCCAGCTAAGGTTGTGAGTGGCTATCAGCACAGTAGTACCTGATCTGCGGATGTTGTAAAGCAGGTCCATGATGTCCTGACCGGTTGTCGGGTCCAGGTTTCCGGTGGGTTCGTCGGCAAGAATGATTTCCGGTGAATTGAGCAGGGCGCGTGCAATAACGATACGTTGCTGTTCTCCTCCCGAAAGCTGGTGCGGCATTTTGTAGCCTTTTGTTTGCATGCCCACTTGTTTGAGTACATGCTGGATTTGCTCGGCAATAGCATTTTTGTCTTTCCAGCCGGTAGCCCGGAGTACAAATTCCAGATTTGCGTTGACGCTCCGGTCAATGAGCAGCTGGAAATCCTGAAAAACGATGCCTATTTTGCGGCGCAGATGTGCCACATCTTTCGTCCTGATTTTTCGCAGGTCGTAATCCAGTACACGGGCTTCGCCTTCATAAATCGGTATTTCGTGATAAAATGATTTTATTAGGGTGCTTTTTCCGCTTCCTACTTTCCCGAGCAGATAAATAAATTCACCCGGATAAATTTCCAGATTAATATTTTTGAGGACTACCAGTTCCTGTTGGCAAACTTCTACTCCTTTATAGTTTATTAATGCTCTGTCTGACATGTTATATCTTTTTTTGTTGTAAAAAATGACTGGAATGAACCTTCGGAATTATTTATGTCTTTTCTGAAGTTCGGCAGCAATATCGCTGAGCGAAAAACCTTTGGAGGTGAGCAACACAATCAGGTGGTAGATCAGGTCGGATGCTTCGTAGATAAATCCTTCGTCTGTTCCGTTGATGGCTTCAATCACGGTTTCAACAGCTTCTTCACCCACTTTCTGAGCCATACGGTTCGCGCCTTTATTGAACAGGGAGGTGGTGTACGACCCTTCCGGCATTTCGTGGTGGCGCTTCTGAATGAATTCCTGCAGGTATTGCAAAAATGCAATATCGGTTTTGTTATCCTCGTTCCAGCAGGTGTCGGCACCCGTGTGGCATACCGAACCCACAGGATGTACTTTTATAAGCAAAGTATCATTGTCGCAATCGGGAGTGATGGAAACTACTTCAAGAAAGTTTCCGCTCTCTTCACCTTTGGTCCAAAGTCTGTTTTTGGTTCTGCTGAAAAAAGTTACTTTCCCGGTTTCTTCGGTTTTCTGTAACGCCTCTTCGTTCATAAAACCCAGCATGAGTACTTTGAGTGTGTTTTCATCCTGAATTATTGCAGGAACAAGTCCACCCATTTTCTGGAAATCGATAGTCATAATTCTGTATTTTTTGAAACAATTTTACAATCAGCGAAAGTACAAAAAAACGGTTATACTGACAATAAATGAGGTATAAAAAATGAGAATCCCTGAAAGCGCGTACAATGCGCCGTTCAGGGATTAACGAATGTATTTTATTGTATAAATGCTCTGTAACTCCCCCTTTAGGGGGCAAGGGGTTTAGATCAGTACAATATTTTCCTTTTCGCATTCGGCTTTTATTTCCTCGGGCCAGATGCTTGCCTGGATTTCGCCGATATGAGCTTTGCGCAGGAAAAACATACACAGTCTTGACTGTCCGATGCCACCTCCGATGGACAATGGCAGGGTGTCGTTCATCAGTCTTTTGTGGAAGTACAATTCAAGGCGGTCTTCCTTGCCGGACAGCCTGAGTTGTTCCTGCAGTGCTGTTTTGTCAACGCGTATTCCCATCGAAGATACTTCGAAAGGCATTTCCAGCACCGGATTCCATAATACAATGTCACCGTTCAGACCCGGCAGTCCGTCTTCGCCCGGAGTAGTCCAGTCGTCGTAGTCGGGAGCACGTCCGTCGTGTTTCTGTCCGTCGCTCAGTTCGCCTCCGATTCCGATGATAAATACAGCTTTGTGTTTCTTTGTAATCTCAAATTCCCTTTCTTTGGGTGTAAGGGTCGGATAGAGCTGACACAGTTCTTCGGAATGAATGAATACAATTTCCGGTGGCAGACAAGGTCTTATTTCGGGAAAGCTCTCGCTCACCAGGTATTCGGTGCGAAGGAAGGCAGCATATATTTTATTTACAATGGATTTCAGAAAGTCAATGTTCCTTTCTTTGGCTTCCATCACGCGTTCCCAGTCCCACTGGTCAACGTAAAGCGAATGCAGGTTGCCCAGCTCTTCGTCGGCACGGATGGCATTCATGTCAGTATAGATGCCGTAGCCGTTTTCAATGTTGTAATCGGCGAGGGTAACCCGTTTCCATTTTGCCAGTGAATGTACTACTTCCGCGCGTGCATCCTCCATGTCCTTGATCGGGAAATTCACGGCACGTTCCACACCGTTCAGGTCATCGTTCAGTCCGGTGCCGCGTAAAACAAAAAGAGGGGCAGTCACCCTTCTTAGCCGGAGTTCTGCCGAAAGGTTGGCCTGAAAAAAATCTTTTATTTTCTGTATTCCTAACTCTGTCTGCTGAAGATCAAGTATGGGAGTATAATTTTGGGGTTTGATGAAATAACTCATGTGTGCTGATGTGAATTTTTAATATGTTTTGTCTGGCAAAAATACTAATATTATTTTATAAGTCAATCAAAATGTATTGATATTGCATAAAATAATGTCATAATTACATTAAAATTGCTTAAGCGTGGATTGTTTGCATAAAAAAACAGTTTCTGTATTCACAAAAACTGTTTTCTGTTGAGTTCTTTCTGCAGGTTATTTTTCTTTCGGAGCGATTCTTTCGTATTCGCAGAATGTATAAGGGTAGGGATTTTGTTCGTCCGCCTTGAATTCTTTACGACTGGTTTCTTTCCAAACTTTTAAGCTGATTTTCGGAAAGAAGGTATCTGCTTCAAAATTGGCGTGTACCCAGGTAATATACATGTAGTCGACCATCTTTATGGCCTGACTAAAGATGGAAGCTCCACCGATTATAAATACTTCGTCTTCGTGTTCACACAAGTAAAGAGCATCCTTGATGGAGGTAGCTTCGTAATATTTATCAAAATTGCCTTCGGGAATGGAGGTGAGTACGATATTTTTCCTGTTTGGAAGGGGACCATTGGGTAAACTCTCAAAAGTGCGTTTTCCCATCACAACGGCATGACCTGTTGTCAGTTGTTTGAAATGTTTCAAATCTGCGGGCAAATGCCAGGGCAATTTGTTGTTCTTGCCAATTGCTAAATTGTCAGCTATGGCAGCAATTATCGAAACTTTTGACATGTTGTTTGGCTTAAATTATACTGGTTTGTTTACTGTCTTTCCTAAAAAGCCAGACAAAATTACAAAAAAAAACGGAAAAACCATTCGGTTTGTCCGTTTCAATATTTTCAGAACAATGTGTTAATTTTTTTTATACGGCCACAATGCCCTTTATGTGTGGATGAGGGTCGTAATTAACCAGCTCAAAATCGGAGTATTGGAAGCTGAAAATATCTCTTATATTTGGATTAATTAACATTTGAGGCAGAGGTCTGGGCTCACGGGTAAGTTGCAGTTTTACTTGTTCGAGGTGATTGAGATAAATGTGAGCGTCGCCCAGGGTATGCACAAAATCACCTGCTTTGAGGCCGGTTACCTGAGCCATCATCTGAAGCAGCAAGGCGTAGGATGCGATATTAAACGGAACACCGATAAAAATGTCGGCGCTGCGCTGGTAAAGTTGCAGACTCAATCGTCCGTTAGCTACGTAAAACTGAAAGAAAGCATGGCAGGGCGGGAGGTTCATGTTAGGCAGATCAGCTACATTCCAGGCGCTTACGATGATCCGGCGGGAGTCTGGATTGTGTTTGATCGTTTCAATCGCTTCGGTGATCTGATCGATGGAGCCACCCTTGTAATCGGGCCACGAACGCCACTGATAGCCGTAAATATGTCCGAGATCGCCGTTTTCGTCAGCCCATTCATTCCATATTCTAACTCCGTTATCCTGAAGGAATTTAGCGTTGGTGTCACCGTTGAGAAACCACAGAAGTTCATAAATGATGGATTTCAGGTGAAGTTTCTTGGTGGTCAGGCAGGGAAATCCTTCTTCGAGGTTGAAGCGCATCTGATGCCCGAAAACGCTCATGGTTCCGGTTCCGGTGCGGTCTTCCTTTTTCACGCCTTCGGCAAGAACCCGGTTCAGTAAGTCTAAGTATTGTTTCATGTGGAATTTTATCTTTGTGTGGGCTGTTAATACAGATTGAACGTTGTTTTCAAAACCCTGAATTCGGTTCGGCGGTTAATCTGATTGGCTATTTCCTGCTGCACAGGAGTTAATGTCTGGATAAATGCTTCGGTCAGTATCGTGTTTTCTTTCAGGAAATTATATTTCTTTGCTGTGCTGATATCAACGGTAAATGGTTGTTCTTCGCCGTAACCGACAGCTGTCAGCCTG
>JAFNAU010000292.1 GCA_017860335.1 Bacteroidota bacterium | reverse complement strand
AAAATCATGAAATTCAATCAGCTTACTCCGGAAGAAGAAAACGTAATTGTTCATAAAGCTACCGAAAAGCCGTTTACGGGAGAATATCTCCATAACAAAGAAAGCGGAACGTATCTTTGTAAACGTTGTAATGCACCCTTGTACCGTTCGGCCGATAAGTTCGAATCCGGATGCGGCTGGCCAAGCTTTGACGATGAAATAGAAGGTGCTGTAAAACGAGTTCCGGATCCCGACGGACGCAGGACTGAAATCATCTGCGCTTCCTGTGGTGCACACCTGGGACATGTTTTTGAAGGCGAAGGGTTTACTGTCAAAAACACACGCCACTGTGTAAATTCAATTTCCATGAAATTCGTAGCTGATAATCAAAAATCAACGGATACAGCCTATTTTGCCTCCGGATGTTTCTGGGGTACCGAATACCATTTTATGAAAGCTGCCGGAGTGCGTGCAACTACTGTTGGATATATGGGCGGACATACCCAAAATCCGAACTATAAAGAAGTATGCACCGGAACTACAGGACATGCAGAAACCACTGAAGTAGTATTCAATCCGGGTGAAACTTCCTACGAAAATCTGATAAAATTATTCTTCGAAACACATGATTTTACTCAGATAGGCGGACAGGGACCCGATATCGGTGATCAGTATCGTTCGGTCATTTTTTATACCTCGCCCGAACAAAAATCCACAGCCGAAAAGTACATAAACATTCTTACTGAAAAAGGCTACAAAGTTGGAAGATTATCATCAGGAGTATTACGATAAGAAAAACGGCACTCCTTACTGCCATATTTACAGAAAAATATTCTAATCTGTCATACATTTATCAGCTAAACATGCTGGTAATAAAATAAAAATGTAATAGCTATGAAAAAGTTTAACTCACTGTTTTTTGTAGTTCTGATTATTTCATTGTTGTCCTGCCGGAATAATAGTCACTTCATAACAGATGCCCGATATCGTAGTGAAGTCCAGAAGCAGTTTGAAAAACGAAAATCGCAACTTACCGGAAGAAAGGAAGAACTTTTTGCAGTTTTTGACAAAGAAGATTTGAAACTTCCTGAAAAAGAAGCTTTACAATTCCTGTATGCGTATATGTCACTCAATGATTTGGGTGATTACGACGGGGATTTTTTCTATCGGCAAATCAAAACAGCTTTTGATGCCCGTGATTTTTTCAGTTGGGGAGATAAAGTACCAGAGGAATTGTTTCGTCATTTTGTGTTACCTCCGAGAATAAATAATGAAAACCTTGATACTGCCCGGATTGTGTTTTTCAATGAACTGAAAGACAGGATAAAAGATATGAATATGAAGGATGCGGCTCTGGAAGTGAACCATTGGTGTCACGAAAAAGTTACTTACCGTCCGGCCGACAGCCGCACTTCATCACCTTTGGCATCAGTCCGAACCGGTTTCGGCAGGTGTGGAGAAGAATCCACGTTTACCGTTGCCGCGTTGCGTGCCGTGGGTATTCCAGCCCGGCAATGCTATACTCCCCGCTGGGCGCATACCGATGATAACCATGCCTGGGTGGAGGTTTGGGCAGACGGGAAGTGGTACTTCATGGGTGCCTGCGAACCGGAAGCTGAACTCAATAAAGCCTGGTTTACATATCCGGCAAAGCGTGCTATGATGGTTCATACCAATGTTTTCGGAAAATATTACGGTCCTGAAAGCAAAACAGAATATCCACTATACACCAAAATTAATGTTCTTGAAAATTATACTACTACCAAAAAACTAAATGTTGCTGTAGTTGATGAAAAGAACAATGCAGTAAGCGGAGCAAAAGTGAAATTTCTTATCTACAACTATGCTGAATATTATCCTGTATATGAGAAAATTACGGATATAAAAGGAAATGCCTCTGTAACAACCGGTCTTGGTGATATGGTTGTTTGGGCTGCAAAAGATGACAGATATGGATATAAGAAAGTTTCGGTAAGTGACGATGACAAAGTAGTGGTTCAGCTTGACAAAACGCCCGGGAAGGAATATCAGGAAGAATGGGATATCAAACCACCGGTCAATCAGGCTACTTTCCATAAAGATACAACAGCACTTACAGTAAATAATAACAGACGCCTGCAGTTCGAGGATTCAATCCGATCTGTTTATTTATCAACCTTTATGAAACCTGACAGTGCGCGCTTGCTTGCCCGTAAGTTAGGATTAAATCCGGATAAGGTAACTGAATACATAGCCAAAAGCGAAGGCAATTATTCGGAAATAACAACATATCTCACCCGTAATGCCGGTAATCCTCTGGTACTTGACTTACTATCGACACTGACCGATAAGGACTTACGCGATACACCTTCCCGGGTTTTAGAAAGTCATTTGCTATATTCGAAAAATACAGACAATATACCAAATGAAGTTTTTGTGAAGGGAGTACTTTCGCCTCGTATCTCCAACGAATTGATCCGTGAATGGCGTCCGTTTTTACAAAAAGAATTTAAGAAAATTTTTCCGTCAAACGTAACTGTTGACTTAATCAGGGAGTGGATAAAAAAGAACATTAAAGTTGTAGAAGATGAAAATTATTCCGGATGTCTGATCTCACCTGTCGGAGTTTATAAATTAAAACAGTGTGACAATAATTCAGAAAAAGTGTTTTTTGTTGCTTTGTGCAGAAGCCTCAATATACCGATGATAATTGATCCGGCAACCGGCGAAATAAGCCATTACATGAAGGGTGGATGGGAAAAGGTAACACTGGAACCAAATAAAAATAAACTGCCAACCGGAAAACTGACCATCAGTTTTCATTCTCAGGATGATTTGATACCTCAGTACTGGACCTATTATACCATTTCAAAATTTAATGATGGATGTTTTCAATCGCTTGATTTCGAAGGAGATAAGCG
>JAFNAU010000126.1 GCA_017860335.1 Bacteroidota bacterium | reverse complement strand
GACCCCGGGTTGTTCACCCACCATATTTGCCAGCGTAGAGTCGAAAAGCTGTACAAAATAAGTTCCCACGTCATTCCGAACCCATTCATCAAAAATATCGATGTAAAATTGTCCGAATTTCACCGGATTTACCGTCCAGGAAGCCAGTTCAGCTTCAATATTTTCCTCGGGTGACAAAAGTTTCAATCCATCGGGCCTATAGTCAGAGACTCGTTCCACAATGGGCGAAAACTGCATGTACTGACTACCTGTTTCTTTCAGAAACCTGTACACGTCAAGCGGGAACTGTACATTATAATCGTTGATAACCGAAAGGGTATTGAAATCCACTTCGTGTTTCTGCAATAACCTGATACCATGCATTACCTGTGTAAAGGTTCCCCTGTCGCCCTTGTTTTTTCGGTACACATCATGGCAATGCTCCGGTCCGTCAATGGAGATGCCGATGAGAAAATTATTATCCTTAAAAAACCTGCACCATTCATCATTGAGCAATACCCCGTTGGTTTGCAGCGAATTAGCGATAATCCGGCCTCTGCCGTATTTCTGCTGAAACGCGAGCGCCTTGCGGTAAAATGAAATATCACGCAACAACGTTTCGCCGCCATGCCAGGTAAAAAGCACCTCTTTCGTAGGTTGTGCCTCGATGTAACTTTTCGTAAAAAGCTCAAGCAGCTCATCGCTCATTTCTGTTTTTTTACGATTGGGATAAATCTTTTCCTTTTCGAGATAGTAACAATAGCTGCAATTGAGATTACACAGCGAACCTGCCGGTTTTGCCATCACATACGTGGGCAAAGTGAGAGGATTGAAGGAAATTGTTTTCGACATAGACAACCGGATTGAAAAAATGACCGGTAAAGTTAAGTCATTTTTGAGAACAAGTTAGTTATTAAAGAAAAAAATCAGACGAAAACATATCTTCATCTGATTTTTTAAATAGCGTGAAAATGTAGAAAATTAAAATATTTGATGAGCCGGAGTTTATTTTACCCTTACCCAATATTGTGTACGTCCAATAATACCTTTTCTGTCGAGCGAACCGCGAACTTTCAGGTTGGCTTTTTTGGCATTATAGCTGATATTGCATTGATATACTTTACCGTCTTTCGGATCGAGAATGGTTCCACCGGTAAGAGCGCCTTCACTTTCGGTCATATTGTTCACTATTACCATACCCAGCACTGGTTTATTCTTATTTGTACCTTCACATTCGGTACATAGTTTTTCGGGCTCCTTAAAAAGTTTCTCAATTTTGCCGTAATACTTACCGTTGGTTGATTTATAAATATTGATAACAGACTTTTCACTGCCATCTTTATCGTCAATGGTTTTCCATTTTCCTACTATCTTATCCGTTTGTGCGAACGATGCTGCGGCTATCAGGCAAAGCAGCGTGAGAGACATAATCAGTTTTTTCATATTAATAAAAAATTAGTTTAAAAATTCCGGACGCAAAGATATATCGGTTTTGCACATTTGAAGATTAAATGTGCAAAATATAAGATTTTTTAATAACCAGGGGAAGAATAAACCTGCTATATAAGCTGAGCAGGTCTGGCCTGTGAAATCTGAATTAAATCCTGAGGCGCAATCCTGATTTGCAAACCTCTCTGGCCTGCACTGACGTATATATAGGGAAATTCAGAGCAGGAAGTGTGAATGAAGGCGGGAAATTGTTTTTTCATTCCGATGGGCGAGCATGCTCCACGGATATATCCGGTTACCGGAAGTAAATCTTTTTGTAAAATCAGATCGCAATTCTTATTTCCGGATACGGCTGCTGCTTTTTTAAGATCCACTTCTTCGTCGGCAGGTATAATGCAAACAAAATATCTCGTTTTATTTCCTTCCAGTACAAGGGTTTTGAATATCTGTTTCGGATTTTCATTCAGTTGCGCTGCAACATGCACCGCCGAAAGGTCAGTTTCATCGACCCCGTAAGCAATCAGTTCATAGCTGATACCGGCTTTGTCGAGCAATCGGGCAACATTCGTTTTCTGGATTTTACTCATGGGAACATCGATTGATGAAATAAAGGAGGCTGACATTAAATATCAGCCCCTCTTTCTTTTTAGTTTTTTGTTCTATCATACGTTAAACATTTCCTTCCACTCTTCTTCGCGGAAACCGACCAGCACTTTTTCACCGTTCAGCAAAATCGGTCTTTTCACCATCAGACCATCAGAGGCCAGAATTCGGAGCAATTCATCTTCGGTCAATTGCTTCACCTTCTCTTTCATGTTCATTTCGTTGTATAGTACCCCACTGGTATTGAAGAACTTATTTATGGTCAGTCCACTTATTTCGAGCCAGTGTTTCAGCTCGTCACTGGTTGGATTTTGTTCCTTTATAGGACGATATGTGTATTCGATCTTATTCTCCTTCAGCCATTTTTCGGCTTTGCGACAGGTGCCGCATTTGGGATAACACAAAACAGTAATCATACTATTAATTTTTATTTGAAAAATGCTTTGAAAATATCATTTCCATTGGCATATATCAACAGGATGAGCAATAAGATCATCCCTACCGATTGAGCATATTCTAGGAACTTATCACTGGGTTTCCGTCCTGTAATCATTTCGTACAGAAGGAATAACACATAACCTCCGTCCAGTCCGGGAATGGGCAGAAAGTTCATAAATGCCAGTATAACCGACAGAAATGCAGTCATCAAAACCACCGAGCGATTTGGCTCCTTCTTTGGTAAACACAAGTTTGAACTGCTTGATATAACTGGATAATGTTTCCACACCCATTTTTATTCCGGCGGGTATTGACTTAAAGAAACCATATTCTTCTTTTTCGGATTGAATATAATTTGTGGGTGGGTTCATGTACACACCCAGTTTTCCATCGTCGTTTATTTGTATTTCGGTATTTTCGGTTATTCCCTTTCTGACATAAGTAACCGTGATGAGCGAATTTTTGGAAGCACTCAGTTCGGCGGAAATATCCTGAAAAATGTTCATTTCTTTACCGTTAACGCCAATAACACTGTCGCCCGGTATTAATTTTGCCTTTTCGGCCGGTGATCCTTTCATCACTTCAGCCACCACAAACGGATAGCGGATATCAATAAGATTGGCTTCTCCGGCTGCCAGTATTTTTTTAGTCAGTCCTTCGGGGATTTTTATATCCAGGATTTGGTTGCCTCGTTCTACGGTGACCGTTTTTGCAAAATCGATCAAAATTTTTTCGACCGCCTCGGCACGTGTTTTCACTTCCTGTCCGTCCACTTTCAGTATTTTATCGCCATTCTGAAATCCAATATCAGTCATCGATTTTGAATAACTAAGGCCATATTTGGCATTCTGCAACGGAATGTATTCTTTGCCCCATGTAAACAGAACAGCAGAATAAATAACAAGTGCAAGAATGAAATTGACCACTACTCCTCCGATAATGATTGGTAATCGTTGCCACACAGAACGCGAACGGTATTCCCAGGGTTTTGGTGGTTGAGCCATCTGCGTTTTATCCATCGACTCATCGATCATGCCGGAAATCTTGCAATAACCTCCCAGTGGCACCCATCCAATACCCCATTCGGTTGTTTCAGGATAACGACGCCAGTCGCCTTCCGACATTTCGCTGAGGGGAACTGGTTCCATGACCGTATTTTTGCCATCCATCACAGGCTGTCCGTTGCTGTCAAGCTTCATTCTCTCATTAGCAGGTATATTTCCGGCAAAGAATTTTACATTCCATTTGCCGTTGATTTTTTTTGCCCGTAATAATGAAAATTTCGGATTGAAAAACACGTAAAATTTCTCTACCCTCACTTTAAATAATCTGGAGAAAGCGAAATGTCCGAACTCATGCAAAACAACCAGTATTGACAAACTCAGGATTAATTGTAAAGCTCTAATCAAAAATGTTTCCATAAATCGTATTAATGTATTTTTTAATTATCTTTTTTTTATTTCAAATTCAGTTTTTTATTTCTTTTAATGTAAGTTCACGTACATGTGCATCAGTCATTACATAATCCTCATAGGTAGGTTTCTTTATAAAAGTAGCTTTTTGCATCACGGTTTCGATGATGTCACTCATTTCCAAAAACCCGGTTTCATCTTTCAGGAATGACGCAACAACTATTTCGTTAGCGGCATTGAGGATACAAGGCATATTTCCTCCTTTTTCCATAGCCTGATAAGCCAACGCCAAATTTCTGAACCGCTTAATATCAGGTTTTTCAAAGGTCAGTTCATTGTATTTCATAAAGTCCACTCTCGGAAAATCTGATTTTATCCTGTCGGGGTATGAAAAAGCATACTGAATTGGCAGTCTCATATCGGGCATACCGAGTTGGGCTTTGACAGAGCCGTCGGCAAACTGGACCATCGAATGAATGATGGATTGCGGATGCACCACTACATCGATTTGAGCAGGATTAAGTCCGAAGAGCCACCGGGCTTCAATGACCTCAAAACCCTTATTCATCATACTTGCCGAGTCGATGGTCACTTTGGCGCCCATATCCCAGTTGGGATGCTTCAAAGCTTGTCTCGACGTGACATTTTTCAGTTCATCAATGGTTTTGTTACGGAACGGTCCTCCCGAAGCAGTCAGGATTACCTTTTCGATGGCATTGTCACCTTCTCCCGTCAGACACTGAAAGATAGCCGAGTGTTCTGAGTCCACCGGCAAAATGGCTGTTTTATTTCTGATTGCCAGCTCCTGAATAATTTCACCGGCAACGACCAGAGTTTCCTTATTGGTTAGTGCTATTGTTTTCTTTGCTTTAATAGCCTGAATGGTCGGTTTCAAACCCGCATATCCCACCATGGCTGTCAGCACCAGATCAACAGGATCCATTTCCACGATTTGCGAAATGGCATCAATACCCGCAAAGACTTTTATCTGCTGATCAGCGAGTGCCTGTTTAAGCTGTATATAATGTATTTCATTGGCAATGGCTACCACGTTGGGCTGAAATTCACAAGCCTGTTCTATCAGCAAATCAATATTATTGTTAGCTGTGAGAGCAAATACCTCAAACTTATCCGGATTGGCACGTATCACTTCCAGTGCCTGCTTACCTATGGAACCTGTAGAACCCAGAATGGCGATATTTTTTTTCTTCTCAGTCATAGTTGTATTATCATTATTTCAACACGCTAAAAAACAATTACATCCTGCGGATTTAGCGGAATTCCCTGTTTCCACACCTCAAAATAGAAATGTTTACGTTCATTTACATTCTGTTCATCGCCTGTAACGGCAATGGTTTCACCGGCTTTGACCGTATCACCTGTATTTTTAAGCAGACGGGTATTATTTTTATAAATCGAAATATACCCGTTTTCGTGCTGAATTTCAATTACCCATCCATAGTCAAAAGTAAATGCGGCATAGATGACGATTCCTTCGAGTACACTCATTACATTTTCCTGAGAAGAAGTGATAACCGACACCCCGAAATTACCATCCTGAGGTTCGAATTTTGAAGCAATTACCCCTCGAACCGGCCTGAAGAAAACATACATTTTCTCACCGGATCGGGCACTGATAGAGCTGATATTGAATTTCTGACTTTCTTCAAAGTCTTTTACAAAATCATTTTCTCTCTTTGATTTCTCAAGCAATACCGTTGCCCGCTCCCTGAGCATGATTGAATCCAGTGATTTTATGGTGTCGTTTTGAGGTTTTTCGTTGATGATATCTTTTAACACGCTCAGATATGCCTGCTGCAATTCCAGCTGATGCATCAGCGAATCGGTTGTCATCGATTGCTGAACAATGGTTATCCGGTTCCCCGACTCGCCATAACCGGGCAGATAATGCCGCAACGGAGTGACAAAAATAAGAAAAGTAAGCAGGATAAAAGTGGTCAGAAAAAAGGCAGATACGAAAAGCAGGACACTGAATCGTGACAAACGGGTGTGCCAGGTTTCTTCGAGCGTATTTTCATTAAGAATGGAAACACGATACTTGAAGCGCATCCGCTGCATGAAATCTGAAATGATATGTTTGAGCTGTTTCTTCACGCTTCTGACATCAGTAAAAAGGATTGCAAATGTAGGTATTTTTAAGAATATCCACAAAATATAACCCTTTAAGTATCATTTTAATAGTTAATAAATGAAAAGAATATCCATTTATAAAAATACTGAATTTCAACACTTTACCTAATCCTAAAATTCCCCAAATCATTCTGTTAAGTCGAAGATCGGGAAAACTGACCGAAAAAAAATAGCTACATTTGCCGGATAAAAATTATTCTGATGAAAAAAATAGGATTACTGACGGATACTCATGGACTACTGGATGAACGGATTTACCACTACTTTGAAGAAGTGGACGAAATCTGGCATGCAGGCGACTGGGGCTCGTTGGAAGTGTTCAGCAAACTTCAGGCATTCAAGCCTGTGAGGGGCGTTTGGGGCAATATTGACGGACAGGATATCCGTTCAATTTTTCCGAAACACAACCGGTTTCGGTGCGAAGAAATGGATGTGTGGCTGACACATATCGGAGGTTATCCGGGTAAATATGATCCATCCGTCAGGTCTGAAATACAAGCGAATCCACCGAAATTATTCATCTGCGGACATTCGCATATTCTGAAAGTTATATACGACCCGAAACTGAAGTTGCTTCACATCAATCCGGGTTCCGCCGGAAAATATGGTTTTCAGAAAGTACAGACCATAGTCCGGTTTGTGATTGACGGAAACAAAATCAAAGACCTGGAAGTCATCGAATTAAAACCAACGACCCCCCAACCCCCTGAAGGGTGAGTTTCAGAACACAAACTGAAGTTTTATTGAAATATATACAATGTTTTATAAACATCGCAAGCTGTATCTATTCTTAAATATTCAGATGAACTATTATAAGAAGTAATTACATTGAATTACAGCGCTTCTCATTTACTGAATGAATTAATAAGGAGGCGGTTAATTACCGCACTCCATGCATCAGTTTTTGTAATGTTTTCGAAAGTGCAAATAGAATGACTGAAGCTATTGCCGACATTACCACAAACACCATAAAGAAATCGTACAGATCCGTAATCTGAAATACGATGAATGATTTTGGCTTTCCGGCTTCGGGATACAGTCCGCTGAGCACTCCGGCAAACTTATTGGCTGTAGCCATTGACAAATACCACACACCCATCATCAGGGAAGCAAACCGTACAGGCGACAATTTATTGACCATCGAAAGTCCGATTGGCGACAATGCCAGCTCACCCATGGAGTGAATAAAATAAAGACCTGTAAGCCACAGCATACTGACTTTGGCACCCGGTGCAGCCCCTTTTACTCCAAATGCAATGAGTAAATAACCCAACGAGAGCAGGAATAGTCCGATTGCCTGCTTGGTAGGCGAAGCCGGTTCCATATTTTTACGCCCCAGCCGAAGCCACATCATCGAAAAGAGCGGAGCAAAAGCTACAACGAAAATCGGGTTGAATGACTGAAACCAACTGGCTGGCATTTCCCATCCTAAAATATTTCTGTCAGTTTGTTCATCCGCAAAGTAAGTCAGAGAAGCGCCTGCCTGCTCGAATGCCGACCAGAAGAAGATGACAAAGAAAGCAATGATAAAAATTACCCAGATGCGCTGCTTTTCTATTTTTGAAAGCGAACTATCCGTAATAACATAAGCTGGAACTACGATACAGGCTGTATAAATAATGGCTCCAATCACATCTTTATCGAACAAAACCATAAACAAGGAAAACAACAGGACAACTCCGCCAGCCAAAACCATCAGTTTCTTCACATTGAGTTTTTCCTTTGGAAGTTCGTTGTTCTTTTCCTTTGCTTTATCTGCTTTCCGGGGCGCATGAATACCTATAGCTGTTCCATCCGGACCGACCAGATACTTATTTTTCTGAGTAATATACAATATCAGACTTAACCCCATCATGACAGCTGCAACCAGAAATCCCCATCTGAAATCGGCAGGATTGCCCGTATCGCCCAGGAATCCACAAAGTAGCGGCGACAGAAATGCACCCACATTCACACCCATATAAAAAATGGTATAAGCCGAATCGAGCCGTTTGTCGCCTCTTTCGTACAACTGACCTACAATGGTTGAAATGTTGGGTTTGAAAAAACCGTTCCCAAAAATAAGTCCGGCCAGACCGCAATACATCAGCCACCGGGCCAGTTCGGTACTCTGGTAATTGAGTGCGCTGGCGAACATAAACAATTGTCCCAGCACCATCAGCACGGCACCCCAGAATATGGATCTGCGCATACCTAAATATCTGTCGGCTACATAACCACCGATAAGCGGAGTGAGGTAAACAAGACCGGTATAATTACCATAAATTGCTGATGCAAATTCCTTATCCATCAGCAGGGCTTTAATTAAATAGAGCACAAATATGGCACGCATTCCGTAATAACTGAAACGCTCCGACATACCTGTGGCAAAAACAAAATAAAGCCCTTTGGGATGTGATTGTTTGATGTTCTCTGACATAGAAATTAATGTTTTATTACAAAAAAATGAACGCCCGATTTATTGCGTTCATTTTTTTACGATTTATAATGCAATGCAAATATACAATTATTTTTTGAATGAAGCAGATAGGCCAGTCAGATAATGTGAGTTTGGTAAGCTGAACATGTAAGGACTGTATCTTTGGAAAATTATTGAAAACAGCGTCCAATATGCGTTGTCCGGCATGTTCAATCAGGTCCGACGATTTCTCCATCTCCTGTTTGACCACATCATACACCAGCTGGTAATTCAGCGTATCATCCAGATTATCCGTTAACCCCGCAACGGAGGTATCGAGCTCCATGCGTAAAGTTACGAGAAACGTGTTGCCCAACTGCTTTTCATGCTCCAGACAACCATGGAAAGCATGAAATTTCATATTTTGTAGAGTAATAAAAGCCATATATTCTACATTGACCGATTTGTTGAAGTTTCGGGTAACACTCGGGTTCTGCTCGCTCGAAATCCATATTTTCAGCTCAGCATCCAGATCAAAGGGACCTGCGGACTCGATACTGAACTTTGAAATACTTTTATAGGGAACTGATAAATATTCCTGTTTGCTCCCGGTAATTCCCTGAACATTTATCATAATCAATCGCTTACTGGTAAAAATAAACGTATCGCGGATAAGTTTGAAACCCATCTCAATAACTTCATCTTTGGTCAGCAGTTTACCAAATTCTTTTTCGATTTTTGCAGGATCAATGGTTCCCGCATTGCCCATAAGTGCTGAAAATAGTCCCATATTAATTTATTTTATTTGAAAAAAGTATATCTGATGTTATACGAAACTATTCCGGCGAAGAAAAGATTTTATCAGCTTCATCGTTCCCGTTTCGTTATCCATTCTCGGAGCATGTCCCGCGTTGGGTATCACAGCAGTCGTAACCGGTGCAGACATCTCCTTTTTTAGTACGTTTTGCTGTTCTACGGTATCGTAAGGATCATCCTTGCCACGAAATGCCAGTACCGGACAGCGAATATCGCTGAGCAGTGGAATAATACTCCAGTCGGCAAAGTTACCGCTCAACCAGGTTTCATGCCAGCGTTTGAAAAGTTCTGCGGTTTTGTCACCATGATACTTTTCGAGGGTTTGAAGCAATGAGTTTTGTTTTGCTCTTTCGCGACTTTCCAGTACCGCTATTTTTCCTTTTTCTTCGATAAAAGTGTGTGCACTTTCGGCAATCACGGCAGCAATTCGTTCCGGATATTTTGCCGCAGCTATCAATGCTATTGTTGCACCATCGCTGTGACCATACAAAACCGCTTTTTTTATATTAACTTCATCCATTACCCGGATAAGTTCACCGGCTTCGTGGTGCAGATAAAACTTGTCGCGTTGTCCAGCTGTGAAGGGTGATGAGCGACCGTAACCCCTGCGATCATATACAAAAGCATTCAGGCTCACAATCTTCATCAGTTTCTCAGGAAAGTCGCCCCACATCCCGACACATCCCCACGAGTCGTGCAAAAAAATCAAAACAGGTTCTTCAGGATTTTCAGAATATCCGGTCTTTTCGTAATAAACAGAGTAATCATCCAGCGTTAACTCGTTGATTTCTTTCATTTCCTGACAAAATTTTTGTTTTTCTACTGACAAAAGTACACAAAAACAGATAAAAACCGGAGAATTGATTTCTTATTTTTTCTGAATAGATACTTTTCAAGTACTTTTGCATTCAGGCTAATATTCAAATTTAATAAATCCACTCCGATGAAATCAAAAATTCTGATATTCTTTTTGGCAATAGCTTTAATCCCGGTTGCGGCATCCAATCCTGTCAAGCATTTTATTAATAACGATCTGCTCCGGAATGCCAATATCAGCATTACCGTAAAAAAACTGAACACAAACAAAACCGTCGAAAGTTACCGGTCCGATAATCCTGTCGCTCCGGCTTCTACGCAAAAACTGATTACCACCGCAACGGCTCTGGAATTGCTCGGACCTGAATTTCGCTTTGAAACGACCCTCGAAACAGATAATCCGGTAAGTCCCGACGGTACTCTGAACGGAAATCTGTACATACACGGCAGTGGCGACCCCACGCTTGGTTCTGCGATGCTGGGCGATACCGCTTTTCTCACCGAATGGGTAAAAAAAATCCAACTAGCTGGTATAAAAAGTATTAATGGCGCCATCGTTGCCGACGCAACCCGATTTGATACCGAAGGAGTAAATCCGAAATGGCTTTGGGAGGATATGGGAAACTACTACGGAGCAGGAGCTTATGGTATTTCGTACAAAGACAATCTGTACACACTCGAATTTCGTTCCGGAGAAATTGGCACCACTCCTGTGATTGTGAGAATGACCCCCGAAATACCCGGATTTGAGTTTAAGAACAACCTGAAAAGTTCCTCAATCAAATACGACAGCGCCTATTTCTACGGAGCACCATTTTCAGACTACAGAACCATTTATGGTGAAATTCCTGCGAACCGGCCATCATTTAAAGTCAAAGGCGATATTCCGCGTCCGGGATTACTGCTTGCGCGGGAGTTTACAAAAGCTCTCCTAGCGGCAGGCATAGAAGTGAGTTGCACAGCCACCGAAACTGAAGTGCGAAACAAGCAGAGAAACGTCATTTACACCCATTATTCACCTCAGTTACGTGATATCATTCGCGAAATCAATGTTCAGAGCAACAATCACTACGCGGAGCATGTTTTCCGTTACCTTTCACTACTGAATGACACTGTTGCTACGAGTAAAGGTTCTGTGGCAGTTATTAAAAAATTCTGGGCATCCAGATCACTGCCTGTCGACCAGCTTTTTATGTACGACGGTTCCGGACTATCACCTGTCAATGCCGTTTCGTCGGGTTTTATGGCCGGTTTGCTGGAGTATATGGATAAATCGATTTACAGCCAGGATTTCCGGGTTTCATTGCCGGTGGCAGGCAACAACGGCACCCTGAAGTCGTTTTTGAAAAACACCGCTTTGGAGGGAAAAACTCAGGCAAAAAGCGGCACCATACACCGCGTGAAGTGCTACGCCGGTTATATAACTTTGGATAATAAAAATTACGTATTTTCCATCATGATCAACAATCCCAACGGATCGCTCAGCGCGGCTACAAAAAAAATCGAAGAGTTTTTACTGTCAGTATGCAAATGAAATCAACTGCATTTTACATCGAATCGACTTCCTCAACCAACCTGCTGCTTCAGCAAATGATGCGGCAGGAAGATTTACCCGAAGGTTATATTGTTTACACAGGCTTTCAGACAGCAGGGAAAGGCCAGACTGGAAATTCCTGGGAAAGTGAACCAAACAAAAACCTACTGTTCAGCGTATTACTGCGCCCTCGCTCGATCAAAGCCGACAAACAGTTTATACTTTCACAAATCACAGGACTGGCTGTCAAAAAGGTGTTGGATAAATTCACCGGCGATATATCTATCAAATGGCCCAATGACATCTACTGG
Source organism: Bacteroidota bacterium (assembly GCA_017860335.1). GTDB lineage: Bacteria > Bacteroidota > Bacteroidia > Bacteroidales > Paludibacteraceae > UPXZ01. Next base: position 224 of record JAFNAU010000126.1, on the reverse strand, counting down.
AAAGAAAAAAAAATTGGTGGCATCCTGATTGAAAACTCGCTGATAAGAGATTGTATCAACACGTGTGTCATTGGCATCGGCCTCAATGTCAATCAGGAAAAATTCCTGAGCGATGCTCCCAATCCCGTTTCGTTAAAGCAGATCACCGGCATTGACACAAACCGGGAAGAATTAATGATGCTTATCCGGGCTGAGATAATGGATTTGTACACCCGTTCTGCTCC
>JAFNAU010000125.1 GCA_017860335.1 Bacteroidota bacterium | reverse complement strand
ACTCCGGGGTTTAATTCTATCCGGCTCATTTTTTTACCCTTGCCCTCCGTTTCGAAGTACTCGCGTCCCTGACGCGTGAGTGGTTGTCTGCCGATGGAGTAAAGTATCTGATCCTTAAGCAGGGTTCTTTTGCTGACCTGTTTTTTGCTGGTAGTATCAATATCATTCATGCAGAAATAGGCCAGTTCCAGCGGTTTCTCCACACGCACGCAGCCATGACTTACGGCGCGGTAATGTTTCTGGAATACGCTTTTGGCGTTGGTGTCATGCAGATACACGTTGAACGGATTTGAAAAATTAAATTTTATCCTCCCCAGCGAATTTTCCTCACCTGCATCCTGCACAATCACATAGGGCTGATACTTTTTACTGATGTTGCTCCAGGGTACAGAATATTCACTCACCGGCTCCCGGTTTTTGTACACTTTCATCCGGTTGCGGCTGATGTACGACGGGTCGCTGATCATTTTCCGGCTGATTTCGTTGATAATGATACTGCTTGGCACTGTCCATGTTGGATTGAGCACTACTTCATACATTTTTCCGTACAGCAGGGGAGTTTTGTGTTTGGGAGGCTGACCAACACATACTTTCATGGTGTTCGTCACCGTATCGCCGCGCATAGTCCGCAGCATCATGTTGGCAACATTGACTTCCACGAATTTATTGCTGATGTGGTTTTTGGGTTTCCAGCGTAACCGCTCCAGGTTGATGGCAACAATCTGACTGCGTTTTTTGAAATTTATATTCAGTGCACTGATGGTCGGATTGCCTATCTCGTTATCCTGTATCAGGTTGTTTTGTTTTCGGAACTGATTCAGGGCTTTCAGCAGGTGTTCGTCAAAACGGGCATATACGCTGTCCCATTTTGGACGGAAGGGTAACTCGCCGCTAATCATCAGCCGCCTGGCAATGAGCGGTACCGAAGGGTGTTTCCTGTTCAGTTTGATTTGCTCGTTGGCGGGCATCAGCGTGACAGGTCGGAATGTCGAATCGCTCAGTTTTCGCATTTTCTGAAGTTCTGCCTGCAGAATCTTGTATTCGCCCGACACCGGCTGAACGTTGCGTAGATAGTATCGCAGTGAATCCGGATTGGAGAAGATCTGCCGGATAAAAGCACTGTCCGGTTGTTGTGGAGCAATGAAGTAATCGTCAGGGTAAAGTTTTACGGGATTGTAACAGCCGTATTGCAGCCCCGAGCAGTAGCTGTAGTAATTTTGGGTGGCCTGAATTTCCAGCTGAGCGAGCTGCTGATAGTTAATATTCGTGGTATCTGTTTTGGAAAGCAGGTCACGTAATTTCTCCGCGCCGAAACGAGCGGGCGTTAGTCCGTGTTCATACACATGCTGCAGGAACGAATCGAGCAGAAGAATACGTTCGTCGAAATTCTTAGTATTGTTAAACCAGAACGATTTGTATGCTCTCGGCAGATATACCTGCTGAAGCAAAGAAAAAGTTACCGAATCGGAAGCGTTAACAGCATCGAGCAGGGCCAGGCAAAAAGCGGTACTGTCCGGCTTGCTGGAAATCTTTTCTGCGGTCTTGTCCGAATTATTCTGGCAAAACAGGACGGATAAGGAAAGAATAACGGGTAAAATAAACAGATAGCTTTTTTTCATACAGAAAACCGGTTGTTGAATTAATTATCTGAAAAAAAGTGCAGTAACAATACAAAGGTATATAAAAATTTTTAAAAATAACCAGACGATTTTTCACTCAATTTGCATTTACCTGCTGAATTCACACGTTATTAAGCAGACTTAGGGTAGGTTTATCTTTTAACGAATTCGTTTGCCGAAGATTTTCTGTTGTTTTCAATCAACGGCTGATTTTTTTGAATTAGATTTGCATTCCCGTATGAATATCTTTTTATACAGGAGTTTATTTCAAATCTTTGGCATAACTATTGAATTAATATTATGCAGTCAAAGCTAAATTATATATAAATTAAAGACATACAACTTGTTACGCTGTTAGCATGATTTGTTTTCCGGAAACGACAATTTGCGGGACTGACAAAATGGCAGAAAAATAAATTGAAAATGTGACAGATATAGCGTAATAAGGACATAAAGACAGATGATGAAAAGATACGACAATTTATTTTCAAATGATATGATGGGTTCATCGGAGGTTTTCCCGATCATTTCGCTCGAGGACAATCCTACCGATATTAATCTCAGTTCGGGGGATGTATTGCCTATCCTCCCGCTGCGTAATATGGTGATATATCCGGGTGTATTGGTGCCGGTATCGGTGGCACGCCCCAAATCCTTGCGGTTGATTCGTCAGGCACAGGATAACGACGGATTAATAGGCGCCTGCACCCAGATGGATAAGAAGGTAGAGGATCCTACCATCGAACAGCTATACAAAACAGGGGTGGTTGCTCAGATTGTCAGGTTACTCGAAATGCCCGACAATACCACTACCGTTATTCTTGAAGGAAAAAAACGTTTTCAGCTCGGCGAACAGGTTTCCACGAAACCCTATCTGAAAGCGGTCGTTCATCTTCTGGATGAAGCGCTTCCCGATACCACCGACAAACTTTTTATCGCCCTCACTTCGTCCATACGCGATCTGGCTATCAAAATCATCGAAAACTCAGGAATTATTCCGCAGGAAATGGCTTTTGCTATCCGGAATATCGAAAATCCGGTGTTCCTGATTAACTATATCTGTTCCAACTTCGGACTGGATGTGAACGAAAAACAACGCCTGCTCGAAATTGATGAAGTCATGGAACGGGGTTATCAGTTGCTGAGTTTGCTCAATAAGGAGTCGCAGTTACTCGAAATAAAGATGACCATCCAGAACAAAGCTAAGGAGGGTATCGATCAGCAGCAGCGTGAATATTTCCTGCAGCAGCAGATGAAAACCATTCAGAATGAACTGGGCGAAGGATCGCCGGAACAAGATGTGGAGGATTTCAAAACGCGGGCTAAATCCAAAAAATGGTCGCAACAGGTAGCTGGCATTTTTGATAAGGAACTGAAGAAACTGGAACGTATGAGCCAGCATTCGCCTGAATATACCACACAGCTCAACTATGTGGAAACGATGCTTGATCTGCCGTGGAACGAATATACCAAAGATAATTTCAACCTGAAGAATGCCAAAAAGGTACTCGACAAGGATCATTTCGGGATGGATACGGTGAAGGAGCGTATCCTCGAACACCTGGCGGTTTTGAAGCTGAAGGGTGATATGAAGTCACCCATTATTTGCCTCTACGGACCTCCGGGAGTCGGTAAAACCTCCCTCGGAAAATCCATTGCCACTTCTCTCAACCGGAAATATATCCGGATGTCGCTGGGTGGTTTGCACGACGAAGCCGAAATACGCGGTCACCGCCGCACCTATATCGGAGCCATGCCGGGTCGTATCATGCAAAACATCAAAAAAGCTGAATCTGCTAATCCGGTGTTTGTACTTGATGAAATTGATAAGGTTAATGCCGACTACAAGGGCGATCCTTCATCGGCTCTGCTCGAAGTACTCGATCCGGAACAAAATACCGCATTTCACGATAATTACCTCGATATTGACTTCGACCTTTCGAAAGTGCTCTTTATTGCTACGGCCAATAATCTGAACACCATTCCCCGACCGCTGCTCGACCGCATGGAACTGATTGAGGTGAGCGGTTACACGCAGGAAGAAAAAGTGGAAATTGCCGTTCGTCACCTGGTATCCAAGGAACTGGAAAACCACGGACTGAAAACCGAACATTTTGTACTGACAAAACCGCTGACCAATCAACTGATCGACCAGTACACCCGTGAGTCGGGAGTGCGAGAACTCGACCGCAAAATTGCCGCGCTGATGCGTAAAGTGGCCAAGAATGTGGCGATGGGAACGAAATACAATGTGGAACTCACTTCCGAAGATCTCAAATCCTACCTGGGAGTTCCGCGTTACAGTCGCGATAAATATGAAGGCAACAGCTATGCCGGTGTCGTTACCGGATTAGCCTGGACCAGTGTGGGCGGTGAAATTCTGTTTATCGAAAGCAGTCTGAGCCCCAGTAAATCACCGGCGCTGACACTCACCGGTAATCTGGGTGATGTGATGAAGGAATCTGCTATGCTGGCATTGCAGTATATCAAGGCACACGCGAGCGAACTCGGTATCGACCAGAAAATGATTGATGAAAACAGTGTGCACGTACATGTGCCCGAGGGAGCTATCCCCAAGGACGGACCCTCAGCAGGTATCACCATGACTACCGCTTTGGTATCCGCATTTACCCGTCGCAAAGTGCGTAGCAATACAGCTATGACCGGCGAAATTACCCTGCGTGGCAAAGTGCTGCCTGTGGGAGGTATCAAGGAGAAAATTCTGGCAGCCAAACGGGCAGGAATAACAGAAATCGTTATCTGCGAGGAAAACCGGAAGGACATCGAAGAAATAAAAAACACCTACCTCAAAGGGCTGAAATTCCATTATGTAACCGACATCATGGAAGTAATCAATTTTGCATTACTGGAAGAAAAAGTTAAATAGTTTCCAACAGAATTGCAACAACAGACAGGTTTGTACATATATTGTATGAACCTGTTTGGCGTTTTAAATGAGATATCAGTTTCAAGTTTCAAGTTACCAATCACTAATCACTAACCACTAACCACTAATCACTAATCACTATTCTCAAAAAATCAGGACATTACCTGCTGCTATTAAAAAAATAGTTGTACTTTTGTGCAGTTATGAATACCGAAATACTAACAGCTGTTGCATTGGGGATTGGCTTGAGTGCCAGTACGGGTTTCCGTGTCTTTCTTCCGATGATGGTGGCAAGTGTTGCTGCTCATTTTGGTATTTTGCCCTTATCCGACAGTTTTCTGTGGCTGGGAAGCTGGCCTGCCATCATCAGTTTTGGTACAGCTACAGTGGTCGAAGTGGCAGCTTATTATATTCCTTTTGTCGATAATCTGCTCGATACCATTACTACGCCGCTGGCTGTAGGGGCCGGAACGCTGCTAATGACTTCGGTGCTGCCTGTCGATAATGATCTGCTGAAATGGATTGCCGGTTTTGTAATCGGTGGAGGAGCAGCAGCTACCATTCAGAGCGGTAGCGTTGTTTCGCGGCTCACTTCAAGTAAAGTTACCGCCGGTACCGGAAATCCTGTAGTTTCTACAGGCGAGAATGTGGCTGCCCTGGGAACTTCCGTACTCACCCTCTTTTTTCCTGTTGTCATTGCAATTACTTTTATTTTGCTTGCGTTATTTATTTTCCGTCAACTGTTCCGCTGGCGAAAATCCAAAAAAGAACACAAGGTACAGTAACGTAACAGCAAATCTGCAAAATCTCAAAAAAAGGCAGGTAAATCAACGTAAGCGTTGCAACATTAGGATAGAAATTTTAATGGAATTGCCAGCAATATGTTTCGGTGTCTTGCACCTTAATATATTATTTTGAGCTATTTATATACAAATATCACGGTGTGCTGCACCTGATTTTAAGCCACAGCGTGGCGTAACATTTGTAGAAAACGAATTATCCACGGGTTTTTAAGGTGCAGCGTACCGAAACATTTTTTCGTTGATTTGTTTAGTTATCTATTCCACAAAGCGACACAAAGATCATACAGAGTTTCACAAAGAAATACAGGAAAACCAGCACAGCGGTGGAATCCGGGTGCACGGACATTCTTGTCTGTGATTGATATAAAACGGGTAAGAATACCTGTTCACCCATGTGGTAATACGGGACAAGAATGTTTCCGGATTTTGTTTGTTCTTCGTTTTTACGCAGAGATTTCACTCTTTTCTACCTTTTGACCTCTATCCCCTTTCAGGTACTTTATTCAAAGGAGAAAGAAAAAGAAGATGCATTTTGAGATATATTTTTAAAAGCACGAACCGCAAAGCGGAAATCCACTTCGCGGTTCTTTTTACTATGATAAGCAAGTCAATAAGCTGATCCGTGATAATTATGCTGTCGCTGATTACCTTCTGCCTGAGCTACGGCTATTGTTGTCGTTGCTGCTGCGGCTTTCTGAACTCCTGGAACTACTGCTGCTTCTTCTGCTTTCTGAACTACCTGAATTGCTGCT
>JAFNAU010000124.1 GCA_017860335.1 Bacteroidota bacterium | reverse complement strand
TGGCTGCTTCCCGTAATGGAGGTAACCCCCCTGATACGCATGGAAGTCCCCGTTCCGGGGTCACTGGAGTTTGCTACAATGTCGAGGCCGGAAATACGTCCCTGAAGGGCTTCGTCGATGGATGAAACCTGCAGTCCTTCGAACTCTTTGGTATCAATCCGCTGAATAGCCGTGGATACTTCCCGCTCCGGAATACTGAAACCTCCCTGTGTCTGACGTTTCTGTGCCAGTACTTCTACTGTCTGCATGATATTGTCTTTTTCGGCTAACTCCACGTCTAACGTCTTGCGGTTGCTAATCTTCAGTATCTGCTTGTCGAAACCTATATACGCAACGGTTATCCTTCCATTCGGATTTCTTACTTTAAGCACATAATGACCGTTAACGTCGGTTGTGGTTCCGCTGATAACACGATTATTCGCGTCAATTTCCGTTATACTTGCCCCGATAAGCGCTTCTTTGTCAGTAACGGAAGTAACGGTTCCCTGAATAATATTATCTCCGGCCTCACTCTGCCCATAACATACTGATGATATGGCTAATGTCAGGAAGAATGATAATGTTAAAACTGTAAATCTGTTTGCTTTTTTCATTATTATTCGAATGTCAAAACGTTATCTATTTGGTGAATTACTGCAGAAGCTGATGTGGAAATGGAGGAAGTGTTAAACAATGAACCGGTTACCGATCCTGTTCCATCCACATACTTATAAGCCGAAGGCAGCTTTGCAAAAATATAATCTTTGGCTATGATATTATACAATCCGTTAGAAGTCACCACATGAGCAGTTTTCGTCTCTGTTCCGGCAGGTGTATCCATTGTAATCGTCATCGAACCGGAATTGCCCGTTACTCCCAGTTTATAGTATTTGTTCTTTACCGTACCGAAATGTGTCTGAGTATTGTCAGCCTTAAGGGTAGCTGACTGATACTTTCCGTTATAGCTATCGCCGAAGAATACAGCCTCATCCTGGAAGTGATATTTCAGGAAGTTTATCAGCTTGGCAACAGCAGCATCTCTTTCCGGACCGGGGAGTGAGCTTATTTCCTGCCATGTTTTAATCACTTTATTGTCAATTGCTTTCTGTATGGCATCATTCGTCGGAACATAAACGGTATATCTGAAGGCATTGAAGAATTTTATCCGGTAATCTACCCCCTGCTCTGCAAAAATCTGAACAATATTTTGTTCAGGTACTCCGTTGAGGAGATCAAAAAACATTGAAAAGTTAGGATTTTCGCTCAGGATTTTATAAACCGATCTCAGTGCAGGTTGAATTTGTTTGTCGATAAAATAGGTGGTCCCGTTGTATTGGCGGAACACATTTGTCACGTTGGCCCGAACTTTTACAATATCGTTGCCACCTTTGACCACCAGTGAATTTCCTGAACCGGATACCTGAATAATATCATTCGCTTTGGTAATGTAATAGTTTTTACCCGATTCCACATCACCCACGACTATGTGGCTATCCAGCAAATCCCACAACCTGTTTTGCAGGAACGACTTGTTTGTAATCACATCGACCGAGTCGCCTACCATGTCGTTTAACTTGTCATATTTATATACAGTTGCGTTCACTGAAGAGGTCTTTTCATTGTACCAGTATTTAAGTACTCCGGATACTTCCTGACCATATGCAATGGGGTCAATGTATTTTTTGAAATGCTCATCGGTAGGAATAAACAGACTGTATTTGCTAACCAGTGAGTTCAGGTAAAGTTTGTAGAACGCAAACATAGTTCCGTCAACACTCTGCTGCGATATATTGATTGCCCAGTTCATTATTTTTGAATTGGAGCTCAACAATACCGGACTATACACCGAAATGTAATCAACCGGAGGATAAACTTCGTTTGTAACAAACACATTACCGTTGGAAGCCATAAATGAACTTACAATATGGCCTTTCTGAACAGGTAATGCATAGTTTTCAGCGTCAACCATTTTCGAAAATCTGCTGGGGACCGACTCCAGCAGCGAAGTACGCATGTGTCTTTTAATAAATGGCAAAATGATTTCATCCGGTACATTATCCCAGGAGCCAAACCGGTTTTTGAGTATAGCGCCAATCCCGCTGTTGAAGTAGTTATTCATTGCCTCGTCTGTAGGTACAAACATGGCCGCCATATCGGCTTCGAGCGCACCGGATCTATACCCGTTCCATCCTGGATTATAGGGAAGCAGGTTTTTAACCAAAGCAGTTGGTGAAATTATTTCCCGATGATTGGCATCCAGACGATAAGAAATACCTCCATTAGAAGCATAAAAAGTTTTTACAAAAATCGAGTCGTTGAACCCGGGGTTCAATCTCTTATATAACTCAGTGTTGGCTTCGTCATACAACATTACGCAGAAACGATCGAGCAATTTTGAAAATATTTTTGTACTGGGATTTGCCTGTATGTACTCAGCCATATTCTGTGGCGGTATCAATACACTCTCCAGTACATGGATATATCCGTTTTTGCATCGTACATTCGGTTGTATTACTTTCTTGTCGAACACATATAAATCACCTCTGTCGCGTGTTTTCCCGTTGGTTAGCGTCGAAAAATCTTCGCTGGTTAATCCGGCTTTATTCATAAACTCTTCGGTGTAATATACGATTGTCTTGGGAGTATTGTCCTTCAGAAGGTAAATACCTTTATCCCGATAGTTGTTCCACGATGGGCTTGTGGGTAACTGATCTCCTTTTTCATAAGAAAGAATGTCAATCGGGTCCAAAGCAGTTTCCTGACGCATGGCAGTTTCCTCTACCAGAACACCGTCGTAGTTGTAGTTCGAGAGTTTAACAATGGTATAGGCATTGTTGAGCATGGCGAACTTTAGTAAAGATTTCTTCTGGGATAAAGTCAGATCTTCATACTTAGTCACCCCCCATGGATTACTTTTGAAAAACTCTACGTAAGCATCATCCTTAGCGACAAATAAGGTTTTACTACCCGTTAATTTCAGAACTTCCTCGTATCCGCTTTTATCACTATCATTCTTTATGTCCTGAATCAATTTAAGCGTAGTTTTAAAATTACCATCCTCCTGAAGGTATTCATAAATGCTGTTGCCCAACCATTCCGGTTCCTGATTATCATAAAGATAATCATCTTTACAGGAATAAAATGAACCGCTTAGTAATATCACAGTAACGAATAGTACTAATTTTTTAAAACAGTTGAATGTTTTGTTTGTATAAGTCTTCATTTTATGTTGAATATAAATTATAATTTCACAAATTTACTTGGTATTCGGTTTAGAGATTTTAATACAAAATAACCGGGCGGTAAATCTGACACATCTACCTCATTATCTGTTATTTGTACCCGTTTAACCAGCAATCCGGACATATTGAATATTTCAGCTTCTCGTTCAATTGAATCGAAATCTCCGCTGATATGAAATTTTGTTTTTACCGGATTGGGATAAATGCTGAATGCAGGCAAAAAAGCTGTATTTACTCCTGAATTTACTCCCGGGACAGAACTGGTAACCAGCCAGCCTGCAGTTTCGGCAGCTTGTACATAATTTCCAGTTGATCGTTCGCGCTGTTTCACAATTTTGGCGTAAGTCTCAGTCAAAGATGTACATCTCAATACGGCTGTAACAGTATCGTCATTACAGGTTTGCATCTGAGTTAAGAAAACCGGATCTGCAATTGTTTCGCCATAGTTTATTGTTTGGTACGAGGAGCTTACGTAATTATCAGCTGTTTTCCCGACAATGATTTTATTCCCGTTTACCGTTCCCTGACCCACGGCAAAAGCTACCCAGGTCACGTTTTCCACAGGTATTGTGGCGCTTACACCAGATTCTTTCTGAATTTTAGCTTCAAATCCAGTTTTTGTGACATTTCGTACTCTCACGGTGGTTGCATAACTTGTAGATGCGAGAATCTGGCTGGCAAATACTACCGGTACCGATTCAAAAGGAGTAGCAAAAGTGATAGCAGTCCAGGTGGGTCCGACTGTATTGCGGCCTGCCACAGCCATAAGACCTCCCAAATCGTGCGTTCCTGCCGGAATGATAAAATAGGGTATTTTTTCTTCTTTGGAATATGAACTGACTTTTTGATATTCCCAGGGTGCCAGCTGAATATTTACACGCGTTGAGGAACTTACTAATTTGCTTCGGGGTGAAACCAGTGTCGCGAAGTTATTATTTGTGGGAGCGCCAAGAATAACTGACGGAACCGTATTATAGGGTTTTACAAAATTCAAGGCATTCCAGCCGGTATTGGAAAGCGAGATATTTCCAAGCTGAACCACATCGCCCGATGTCACATCATAACCCAGCTCATTGGAATAAGCCGACAGATTGCCGTTTGAAAATTTGGAGCGAAAGCGGTAGCGGACTTTTTTTACGTTTTCAATAATCAATGTGTCTGTAATTGTTCTTGTGGCGTAGCTGTCTGTATTCGAAATTTGTTGATAAGTTCCGTTATCTGTCTTTTTTTCGACTATAGCACCTGTGAAATTCTCAAAATTGGGGTCGTTTAAATTCAGCGTAAGGTTTTTGCTGCCAAGAACGATGCCCAGAGAAGGATTTCTGTATTTAAATCCGGGAATTACTTCGTTTTTTGGATTGTAGGCCATCACCGATTTATTGGAGGCATAATATTGTCCCGCCGGAGTAATCGTACTACCGATTGCCATAGCACGACAGTCCTGCACCCAGTTGTAAATGGAGTATCTCTCTACAAATGACGCCGTATCAAGTACATTGAGTATGGCTTTGATATCGTTGAGTTGTTTTGCTGCATTTGCATCGGACAGCGACCGGTCGGAAGTAGGCCATGTTTCTGAAGTCCAGTTTGCTCCGTTGTTCCATTCGGTTATCCAGATAGGAAGCCCGGTTTTATTATACACCCATTTCAGGTCGTTGTACCACTGCTGCGGCGATTTTGCCCAGTACGCATGTATTGCAACAAAATCCACTCTGTAGTTCCGGGCTTTACAGCTGTCCAGAAATTCGTACAGCCAGGCACCGTTACTTCCAAAAGGATCGGAAGGTGCAGGTGCTCCTAATCTTAAGCCCGATTTCATGTACTCCGGCCAGATAGCTAATGCCTGAGCTACAGTCATATTGGATTGATCCGGACGGTTTGGTTCGTTGAAACCAAGCAGATGCGACACGTACTGTTTTCCGTTAATTTCACCCCAACCCGGCCAGTCTGCTTTTTGTTTAATAGGAGTATATTCAACTGCTGTGGTTGTGCTTCCACCGGCACTCCAGTCATATCTCCAAGTTGCATTGAGGGGAACATATTGATTCTGGTCGCTGCCTGCCCATCCTTTTTTGGTCACCCATTCCCATTGAAAGATACGAATAAAAGAGATTTTATTGTCCAGGAGGTCGGAAAGTACAGGAACTTCAAGGTCTTTACTGTCGGCAATAAACACTCTGCTGTAACCTCCGCCATCGCTGGCAGTGGCAAATGTAGCCATATAACCTTTTTTCAGTTTGAAAGACCGGATTTTATTATCAAAAGAACCTAAAGCTCCATTGACTGTAAACAGGAAGTAAGCAGAATTTGAATTTCCTTCAAAATTCTGACCGGTATAAACGGTGAGTGGCTGATAACTGATACCCTGTGGTATAACAACAGTACCGTGCTTGTATATTGAAACACGGCAGTTATTCCGATAAACAGCTGATTGTCCGTCAATTGATACTTTACTCAATAAAGAATCAACAACAAACTGAGGACGTCTGTTATCGATATATAACCAGGAATCAGCAGAATTTAAGTGAACAACACTGTTGACAAGCTGATTAGATGCAGCTGTAATATGAAGCTCTGTTTTTCCATTTATCACTACTTCCTTATCTGTATAGGAACTTACAGTAACAACATTACCGGTCAGTTCGATACTTGTTCGCGGGTTCTGAGAGAAAGCTGATAATGAAAAAAAGAGAGTAAAAGAGAGCAAAATAATCCACCGCGAAAGTAGAAATCTATTTTACAATAATAGTGTAAAATTCATTCATAAAAGTGGATATTCTGTTTTTTAACCACTCAAGCTCCATACGTCCTGCCCGTACGTCAAGAAATACGATATAAATAGCAATGATATTTACAAAGGGGTAACTAAATAAATCCGTTTTTTAATGAGAAACAGCAACTACAAATATAGTTGAAAGCACATAAATCGGAGCAAAAATAACGTTAATTTAAGTCCGGAATGAAACAAATCCACCGGATACTTCCAGACTAATCACCGGCTTCTTTAATTTCGGATTAAGTTACCTGACTATGAATCTAGTAGTAGCAATTAGACGATTTTCTGACACGACAGAGAGAAAATAAATATTTTTTTGTAATGCTGATATGTCGAGTCTCTGATCGGGAGATTTCATTTTACTTTTCAAAATCATTCTGCCGTTGCAATCCGTTATTTTCATCTCCGTACCCGGTTTTATTTCATTTTCCATGGAAACCCGGATATAATCTTTTGCAGGATTTGGAGAAAGTGTAACTTTTTTCAATGTCTTTGGGTGAGATATTCCGGAAGGGACACCCCATTTTTTCAGCAAATCTGCTTTCTCGGCACTTGTAATAGGGATTATTGTTCCATGCCGGGGTGTAAAATCAAAAGATGTAGTATTGGGTGTTACGGAAAAATTCATCAGATCCATCGATTCGGTAAACTGATAAGCTCCGCTGGTGTACATATCATAAATCAATATCCACTTATCCGTATTGTACATCCGATAAACACAACCACCTTCAACAGCTACAGTTGTGGATTGCAGATATTTGTCATACAGCACATATCCGCTTGTCAGATTATCCGAAACTGCTTTTTTAATTCCATTACCGTTTCCT
>JAFNAU010000291.1 GCA_017860335.1 Bacteroidota bacterium | reverse complement strand
GTTTTGCAATTTCATCTTGTTGGATACCTTGTTCTTTGTACAAAGTATATATTTTTTGTTGTTGAGGAGGTAACTGTTTAACGGCTTCAGAAAGTCGCATTTTTAATTCATCTTGAATTAGCAATTCTAAGGGCTCGGGATTATTCGTATGAATTTCTATTTCAAAATGAGCAGAGGTAGCTAACACTTCGTGAGCCGATTTACGTAATTGGTCAATGGTTCGGTTTTGAGCAATTCGGAAAAGAAGTGCGTTGATATTTTCAACCTCTACCATTTCTGCCCTATGTTGCCAAATTTTCAAAAAAACTTCCTGAGTAATATCTTCAGCTATTGTTTTTGAATGTGTTATACCCAATACAAATCCAAATAACTTATCATAAAACATATAAAATAATTCCGCAAAAGCCTTCTCATCTCCTTTTTGAAGACGTACAAGAAGTTCCGCTTCCTGAATTTTTAGTTGCTTTAAGTCGGTTTTCATTGAATGATAGTGGATAAAACTAACTGTAACAAGTACAAATGTATAATTATTTATTCGATTTCACGTCGAATTATAAGTGTAAAGTTTTATTTTAACTATTGAATCGAATTTTAGTAGCTTAATTGCCTGTCATATATTTGAGGAAATAAAAAAGCTCCGGATTACAGTAGATGGCACTGAAATACTTTCCCGCAACAACAGTTCCTACGGTAGGATGATACGCTACAGGCAATACAAACTCTGGCGGCTGCTCATCGTGCCGAATTCCGCATTCCGGTGATTGGTATTACTGGCAGCAACGGCAAAACAGTGGTGAAAGAATGTCCCTATCAGATGCTGAATACCGATTTTCGTATAGTGCGTTCACCGTGCAGCTACAACGAAAGTACGGAGTTGGGGATATTAGAATCTGGAATTTTCTATGACCGTGAAAAAAATCCACGTACAATACATAATCAATAAATAATACTATATTTGCAACTGGATTTTAGCTGAATAGCTTTCAAGTCAATGTATTGAATCGATCATTCATATTTTTATCCGTTTAATGTTTGATCTATGACAATTTATAATTAATGAAATCGAAAATGAAACATTTATTAACTGCTTTATTCCTTGCCGCTTGTACTTTTGAGAGTTATTCTCAGGATTCTTTATTAGTGGCTGAGGTTGACAATCTTTCGGTAGTGGAGACCCAAATGGCTACAACAAAAAACCAACTTCAGGCAGATACAATATTAGCTTCTGCTGAATCACCATCGGAAAATGTGAAGCTATTGCCGGAACATTATCTGTTTACGCAACGAATTCTTTGGGGCGAAAAAGGACTGATGCGGAATATCAATATGTTCAAACTGTCGGAATCTTCAAGAGACAGGGAAATGAACATACGATCTACCATGTTTAAACTTCATCAGTACACGGGATATGCTACTCTGGTTTCTATGATTGGGAATGGCATTGTCGGACAAAGAGTATATTCAGGCCAGCGCAATTACCGGGATTTGCATGAAGGACTGGCAGCTACTACCGATGTTTTTTACTTTTCTACTGCTGCCTTGTCACTCTTCACACCTCCTCCTATGAAAGATCGCGAGGGAGGTGTTACCAGTCTGAATGTTCATAAGGCACTTGCCATTATTCACATGACGAGCATGATTGCGACTAATGTACTTAGCGGCATGGTAGAAGACAATCCTTCATTGAGACCCTATCACAGGGCGGCAGCTATCACGGCTTTCGGCTCGTTATTTTTAGCAACAGTAATCATCAAAATATAATTAATATGGACTTTATTAGTATTCTTTTTCAGGCGGGTGTTTGGCTAAGTTTTGCAGGATTAATATTTCTGGTGATATCATTCCTCACCGGATTAAGGGTAATTAAGCCCAAAAAACCAATCCGTTTCCTGCACAAGAAGTTAAGCATTTCGGCATTTGTACTCGTGGGTATTCATGCTCTTATTATGATATATTTTTATTTATTCACATGATAATTATCAAAAAAATGAAAACAATGAAAAAGATAGTTTTTTTAATGCTTTTTATCTCATGTACAGGTTTTTCGCTTAAAGCCG
This sequence comes from Bacteroidota bacterium, assembly GCA_017860335.1. GTDB lineage: Bacteria > Bacteroidota > Bacteroidia > Bacteroidales > Paludibacteraceae > UPXZ01. The sequence continues at coordinate 1,336 of JAFNAU010000291.1, read as the reverse complement.
ATCCGGCCAAAAAGGTGAATCTGAAATATAATAACGGAGTGTTGAATATCCAGGCGATACATCCTGTGAAAAATGTAACTACTCATTACATTGATCAATTTGTCATTAAGGTCAACGGGGTAGCGGTGAAGACTGTTACTCTCGACAAACAATCTTCCAAAGAAGATGCTGTTCTTGACCTGACCGTACCTGAAATTAAAACCGGAAGTGTAGTTGAAGTAACAACCAGATGCAATCAATTTGGCAAGAAGTCAGCCAAACTCAATGTGAAATAATAGTTTGACAGAATAATAAAAAGTTTTAAACCGATCGGTGGTGCAGGAAATAATTCTGACTTTCAAAGTCAGAATTATCATTCACTTCGGGTTGGTTTTTTTGTTGTCTGTGCCCCAAACACCTGTAGTTACACTTTGGCAGATTTAGCATTTATTCCAAATCTATTATTTCTGTAGCTATCATGTGGCTCTGTGAAACTTGAATGAGATTCAATAACCATTATCTCACCAAAATATCATCACATTTATTATGTGCATCATATTTTTCAACTTTTCAAAATTTAGATTTCATACTGTAAGTCTGTTTGTTTGAAAAAATGTATTTTTGCATAGCCATTTCGTTCCTGTTCATTTCATTCAAACTTCATGACTATGTTACTTCGTAAGATTGCACAGATTCTTCATTCTACTGTCAAAAATATCCCCGATATCGATATTCACTGGTTGCTTACCGATAGCCGTTCGCTCTCTTTCCCGTCGGGAACACTTTTCTTTGCCTTAAAAACAAGCCGGAACGACGGACATCGTTATATTACGGAACTCTACAGACAAAATCTCCGTTATTTTGTTGTCAGTGAAATTCTTCCCGATTTCGAAACGCTGACAGATGCCATATTTATCCGTGTCGATGATACGCTGCAGGCTTTACAAACTCTCGCTGCTGCCCATCGTGCCGAATTTAGCATTCCGGTTATTGGTATTACCGGCAGCAACGGCAAAACAGTGGTGAAGGAATGGCTCTATCAGATGTTGCATACCAATTTTCGTATTGTCCGTTCACCGCGCAGCTATAACTCGCAGATTGGTGTTCCTCTCTCGGTGTGGGCGCTGAGCGATAGCACCGAACTGGCTGTATTTGAAGCAGGAATTTCACAAACCGGCGAAATGCAGAAACTTCAGACCATCATCCGTCCAACAATAGGAATATTTACCAATCTGGGCGATGCGCATCAGGAAGGTTTCACAGGCCTGAAACAGAAGTGCGATGAAAAAATGAAGCTTTTTACCGATTCGGAGGTACTTATCTATAATTCAGATAATAAACTGGTAGATATTTCAAT
>JAFNAU010000013.1 GCA_017860335.1 Bacteroidota bacterium | reverse complement strand
ACTCCTATCGGAGTCGAATAAAAAGAGGCAAATTTTTACTACAAATATGAAATTCCTCTGGAATTTTTCTTAAAAACAAAAAGTCAAGATGACTTCTTTGTGCAAAAAAAACGATGCCCATAGATTATGATTTATCCTCATTAATTTTTTCACTTCTTAATCCTCAAGCCTTGACAGACTTTGAGAACCTGTCAGGGCTGATTAATGATGCTGATATTCAGCGTGTCTCACTATAGTTTTTACAGTACTTCATTTTTGTTACAACCAAGAGTATCGGTAAAAACACATAGCAACAAAAAAAGCACCCGGCAACAATTGAGGTCACTGAAAAAGTCCCTTTAGAAATTCAAAGAGAAAAAAGACTCACTAAATTGGCAATTTGATGGCCTGAGAGTGGCTTATTTGTAACAAAGAGTGTATGTTTCTTCAAATTCGGCAAGGAAAAGGGCTTGCACAAACAAAATTGTATAAACCTTTAATTTAGCTATACTTTTTCAGTGCCCTCGCAACAATTACCGGATGCTTTATATTTCATAACATTATCCCTTTCGTCAGAGTCTTATCTTTTTTGAAATAATTTTCCGGTTTAAAAAAGATATTTTCTCAAAATATCTTTTTTGGCACGCATTTTGTCGGAAACTATAACTAAATCAAGGAGTTGAAATCAATTTAATTTTCCGATTCTTTGAGATGTTTTGCTGGATGTTCTCATTTAATAAATCAGATGCTAAAAGAATTGCAATCGTTTGTTAAAGAAATTTGCTGCAAATAATTGAAAAACTTATGCGTTTGTTGAAAATATGAACTACTTTTGTCGGTTATTTTTATTTTTAATAAATAAGAACTTATTACATCAATTTTTGTCGTAGAATCGATTGAAGTTCTTAACGCATTCTAACTGTTTCTTAACAGTATATCCAATTTACACAAAATCGTGATTTAAATAAATAAAAGATCATACACTTTAGCTGATATTCAACCCTTTGTGTCATTATTATGAATGTTTTTACTGTTGTGAAACCTGTTTCAGGACAAATTTCCTGTGTATTGAGCTGTTGTAATGCGGTACGTGTTGCTCCTTTCATCCAGTTTCATTCCATTTACAATACTTTTCCTTTGAAAAACATCAAAGTTTTAGTCATCCTGCTTGGGATGATGACAGTGTTTTTTACCCCAGCCTTCTCGGCTATTACCCAGGTTGGCACGACACAATCAGCTTATGTCACCGGTAAAGGAAACAGAACATTAACACTTGCTAAGCCGGCCGGTCTAACTGCGGGAGATATCATGATTGTAAGCATTGTGAAATATAATGGTTCGATAAGTGATCCAACAGCGCCAACCGGTTGGACTAAGATTGACGCACGTGGATTGTGTGGTAGCAGCTATGACAGGGGCGCGGTTTTTTATCGTATAGCGAACGGATCAGAAGGGGCATCATTCAGCTTTACTATTCCGGGAACAGTTCTTTCGACTACCTACGCCGAAGGTGCTTTGATAGCCTATACCGGTGTTGATTTGTTATCACCGTTCGATGTTACGCCGGGAACTATAACAACTCCAGGTGCAGCTGCAACTACTGTTTCACCTGTTGGAATAACAACCGTCAGCAATAACGCGTTGGTGCTGATGCTGGGTTTGAGCAGCAGCTATTATTTAAATACTTGTAGTTTTGATAGCTGGTCAGTTACGACTTCTCCCTCTTTAACGGAATTATACGATCTGTTAGGCGCAGAGGTAGCATCGGTTGGTGCAGCCTCCGGAATAAAGGATACTGCGGGTGCTACGGGTAACGGCACGATAACTTTAAGTTTGCTATCTTACGCCGGGGGTATCATTCTCGCATTACGGCCTAAATCCCCTACTATTACCTCCTTTACTCCAATATCGACCTGTAAGGATGCGGGTACATCAATAACCATTACCGGAATTAATTTCACCGGGGCTACTGCTGTAAGTATTAATGGTTCAGCTGCCAGCTTCACGGTTAACAGTAACACGCAAATTACGGCTACTGTACCCGTAGGTGCTGCTTCGGGATTTATCACGGTTACTACGCCCTATGGTACTGCCCAAAGTGTTAATCCTATTTTGCTGAAAGCTCCACCGGTACCGGAGGCTGATATAACCCCAACTACCTGTTCCACATCAACAGACGGTGCAATTCGTCCCAATAATATACCTGTTGCAGTCAATTTTTCAAGCGCCAGTTCGCAGTATGTTAATCTGAATACTCCGCTATTGAGCAATCTTTCTGCATTTACCATTGAAGGCTGGGTAAAAACAACCAGTTATTACCGTAACAGCTTTTTTGGACAAAACGATGCTATTGAGTTTGGGTTAACCACTGACGGAAAAGTTGAGCTTTGGTCCCAAGGAGTAAGTATTTACTTTACTTCAGCCACCGTGTACCCACAGGATGGTCAATGGCATCATGTTGCCGGAACTGGAAATGGCTCGGTGATGACTATTTATGTGGATGGAGTTATTGTAGGAACTACTTCTCACAATGCAACAACAAACTATGGTACTTCGAGTTTTAACACCATGATTGGAGGGGGAGTGTGGAACGGTACGGGAGATTATACGAATGGGCAGATACTGAAGGTAGGTTTTTGGAACAAGGCACTGACACAGAACGAAATAGCTGCACTTGCTTCCACGCCTATGGGATATAAAACCACAGATACCGGATTGATTGCAGGTTATAACTTCTACGAAGGCACAGGAACATCCTTGTCGAGAATCCCAGCCGGAACAGCCGGAACTCTCACCGCCACACAAACCTGGTCGGACTTGTTTACCTACAGCTGGTCGAAAACCGGCGGAGGATACAGTACGACAACTAAAAACATCACCGGACTTTCAACCGGTACTTATTCATTAGCAGCCACTTTCAATGGCTGTACATCTAATTCTGCCGGATTTGTTGTGGGTTATGCCAATACAGAATCTGTAGCGCCAACAGGCATTACCGGCAATACTTCTGTGGCCTATGGTAATTCAACCACATTAACCGTTTCGGGTGGTTCGTTGGGAGGCGGCGCATCCTGGAAATGGTACTCCGGTAGTTGTGGTGGAGCTTTAGTCGGAACGGGAAGTTCTGTTACGGTTTCACCTGTTGCAACCACCACGTATTATGTAAGGGCTGAGGGAACCTGTAATATTACTTCGTGTGCTGCGATTACTGTAAGAATGAAAAATTACTGGATTGGTACTCAGAGTACTGTCTGGAGCAATGCTGCTAACTGGTCGCATGGTGTGCCTGCTTCTGGAGATGATGTGGAGTTTGCCACAACCTCTAATTATATTACTGCTGCAGTAAAAGATCTGATATTAGATGCCGATTATGTGATTGGTAATCTGACTAATGCATCCAATTATAAACTGATAATCCCTACCGCCCGGACATTAAGGATCAATGGCGTTGCTTCTTCTAACAGTGCAGACCGTATACTTGTTCAGTCGGCTTCGGGTGTGGCCAACGGAAGTCTCATCTTTACACAACCGGCATTGAATTCAGCCTTGCAGGCATCAGTGGAAATGTATTCTAAAGCATTTAAAGGAACACCCATTACTTTTTTAGATCCTGTCACAGGTGAGACTTATACCGTTTCCTTTCACTGGCAGTATTTTGGTATTCCGGTACAGAGCGCTGTTTACAGTTCAATTTTTACCGTGGCACCTGTGTCATACGTCAGGGTAGCCAACGAAACAAAAAACGGAAACACTGTCTACTACGATGAATGGACACAACTATACGATGCTGATCTTCTGTATCCGTTCAAAGGCTATGAAATAACCCAGAATATTAGTCAGGGTTCAGGTAAGCTTATTACTTTCAAAGGAGCGCTTGTCACCGCTGATCAGACACTTACCCTGACAAAAACCACAAGTGGAACAACTGTTGACACAGGCTCCGGAGCAAATATATTCGGAAATTCATTTACCGCAGCCATTGATATCAATAAAATTGTTTTCCCGTCGAGCGGGGTAGAAAAGACCGTTTACCTTTACAATACCGGCAGTCTGAAAGAATGGAGCGATTATTACGACGATGCTGAGGGTCAGCTGGTGGCTCCTGGTTCGTATTATGCTGTTCCGCAGAACACTTCACCGATCATACAGCGTGAAATACCTTCCATGCAGGGTTTTATGCTTATGGCAACAACTAATAATTCCATCGTCACAATCCCTTACTCCTCGGTACTTAACAATACACTTCCGCAACGGGTGCCCTCGTTAGCTGACGAAGCATTTTCGTATCTTACAGTGGATGTACTCGGCAAGTCGGCTGCCGACCGTGTATGGCTTTTCAGTCATCCGGAAACATCACATCGGTACGATAATGGCTGGGACGGACGTAAAATGTCGGGAACGGAAGGTTTGAGCCTCTTTGTGGACGAAAATCCTGATCAGCTTCAGGTGAGTACTTCTGAAAATCTGGATAAAACATATCTCTCACTGATAGCTGGAAAGGATACAGAATACGCCCTGAGAATTAATAAGAAACACCTGTCAGATTACAAAACGCTGTATCTGACCGACCTTGTCACCAAAAAAGTCACCGATTTGTCCGGTTTGGATGAAATCAGCTATACGTTCACCGCTACCAATACTGCGAAGTCCGAAAGGCGCTTTCTGATTACATCCAAAGACAGCAAACCCAACAACGAACAGGAAACGAAGAAGGTTGACATTTTTAGCAGGGGCAATGCAGTAATGATAAACAATCCGTCGGATGCCAGCGGAGTAGTACGGATTTTTGACATGATCGGACAGTTAAGATATACAACAGCGCTGCAAGAAAACAGCGTGACAGCAATAAGAACAGTTTTACCACCAGCGATATATGTTGTCAGAGTTACCGCCACGGGAATTGATCAGTCTGAAAAAATTATGATTCACCATTAAAAAAAGAACAGTTTGAAAAGTAAATTCTTACATGTTCTTATACTAACAATTACCGTTGTGAGCACAACCACTATGCTTACGACGAATAATCCGCTTTACCGTAAAGCAGAACCTGCTTACATTTCCTTTAAAGGCGGAAGTGGTGAAACTTTGTCACGTGTAAACCTGAATGGATTGAATACGTCGGGAAGAAGAATTTCTGGCAAATCAAAGTCGGGTAAGGATGACGTCTTGTTGGCAATTAGCAGCACGCGGAATACTGATGACTTAACACCAATAACCAGCGGTGCATTCACCGCTCGTGATAAATCCCTGTCGGGGTCAACAACATATGCATACAGACGTACAGAAAAGAAGAGCAATTCTTCGGGCGTTGCTGGTTTTTCGGGAAATGAAGCCCTTGGACTGCTGGCGCAAAGGGGAACTGGTAGTGATAATGAGAATACTAGAAATTCAGGTACTCCTGCAGTCCTGGCTCAAACCACTTACGATCAAACCATGCCATCAGACAGATACCTGGCGCCAACGGTTACCAAAGGAAAACCGGCTGGAGGTCATCCCGGTCTCGATCCAAACCTTCCTGTAGGCGACGGCGTCTGGATTTTAATATTCCTCTGTGTGGGATATGTCATTTATAAAAAGAAATTCTAAAAAAACACATTGTTGTAATATGAAATATTAAGCATCTGGTAATTGTTGCCGGGTGCTTTTTTTTTGTTGTAAATTCCGCACCTTCATTTAATGAATAAACAAATAAAAATATTTAAAAAATAAAGTTATATTAAACTAAATAGTTAAAATATCATTATTCTTGTTTTTTATCTAAACATAATAATGTCTATTGTGATTATTTATAAAATAATGTAAATAATCAGTGCTTTGTAACTGAGAAATCACAATAATCACCTTAAGTTATTGAAAGACAAAAGTAAAAATATAATATTTGTTTATTATATATTGTTTCTTTTTGAGACTTATTGTGAGTTCAGCCAATAGACATATAGTTTAACGGGAAATATCAAACCTTTTAACTTTGTATTTATGAAATCCTCAGGCAATGTTAATTCGCATTTCTGTGAAATAAATGAAAATTTTATATTCACCACTAACGAACCTACAAAAACTCGCAGGCATTACAACCATTCATATAAGGTCTTTTGGCTGGTATTCATTTTTTTAGTGCTCATGACCTTCAAAAGTTGGGCACAAACTGCAGGTGATTACCGTACTGCTACCACCGGAAACTGGATGGCACTTTCCACCTGGCAGCGTTATAATGGAATGACCTGGACAACACCCTCAATCACAGATGGATATCCCGGTCAAAATACAGGAACCGGTGCGATTCATATTCAGACCGGACACACAGTATCAATAGGCAGCACCGGTATTACCACCCAACCAATGGGCACACTTACAATTTCAGGAACTTTAAACCTTACCGGTGGAAATTCAACAACCATATTTTCACTCAATACTATGACTGTGATTGATACCGGTACCGGAGTAATCAATTTCTACAATAAGACTACTCTTAGCTTACCTGCTAATGCAATCATTCAGACTGATACAGGCGCTTTGGCAGGGGATTGCAATAATAATTGTGTGATAACGATTGGCTCAATAACATTTGCTGCATGTTCTGGTGCACCGGGTTCAATATATACATTTGCTCAGATAATGGCTGGAGGAGGTACAATTAATGCTATAGCTTCTTCAAATTCTCCAATTTGCGAAGGAAATACAATTTCTCTCACCGGAAATTACAGCGGAGCTATAGGTACAGCGCCAACCTATAGCTGGACTGTAACTGCTCCCGGAGGTGGAGTTACTACATATATAACCCAGAATGTTATTATTAATACAGCCCTGAAAGGAACCTATACTGCCACACTTAAAGTTACCACCACGCTAAGCGGGATGACTTATACCAACAGTGAACCCATACAGGTGGTGGTAAATCCCCTGCCAACTTTGGGCACAATATCGCAGTTTAGAACAGTTTGTGATGGATCGTCTGCAACTATTAACCTCACAGGATTAGTGCCCAGCAATACTTTTACTGTGAATTATAAGATTAATAATGTGGCACAACCTGCAGTTACCGGATTAATTTCAAGTGCAACAGGAACTTCCAGTTTTCAGACAACAGCATTAGCTGCTTCAAACAATGGTCAAACGCTTGAGGTTACAAGTATTACAATTACCAATCCTTTGACAAATTGCGGAACGACATTCACAGGGAAAACCACAACCTTATCCGTCTGGACTACAGGACCCGGAACCTGGATCGGTCAGGTTAGCACTGACTGGGATAATCCGGCGAACTGGTGCGGTGGTGTGCCTAACTTAACCACAGATGTTATCATACCTCCCGTTTCGTCTCCAAATGTACTCTATCAACCTGTTATCGGAACCACCGGAGGTAATTGCCGGAATATCACCATCGATTCAGGTGCTTCGTTAACAGTTAGCAGTTCAAATTCCCTGAATATTTACGGCAATTGGACCAACAATGGTACGTTTACACCAAACATGGGAACAGTCAGTTTTACAGGCAGTTCATCAGCACAGACAATTGGTGGCTCTGGAACAAATGCTTTTTATAATCTCATCATCAATAATACAGCAACCGGTGGCGGAGTTAAAGCCGCTAGCAATATCACCGTGAATGAAACTCTTAATCTCATTGCTGCCAATCCATCAGCTACTGTCGGAGCACTCGAAATGGTAACAAGTTACGGAAATTATCCACGTACCACAGCTGCCAATGTGTATGTTCCAATTACTTCCTATACCCTGACAATGGGTAATAATGCCACCACAACCGGACAGGGCGATGTAACCGGTAAAATATACCGCAGCGACCTTTCGGCTAATACAGCTTATACTTTCGGCAACCAGTACACCACGTATGCTTACACGGTTGCTCCCACCGACGTTATGGTTATCGTAACAATAGGGACTGCATATGGAGATGGAGATACCTGGGGATATTCTACTTCAATAAAGCGCAGTTATGAAATGATCCCGAACGGAGGCACCGGAGGAAGAGTGGCTATGAACCTCCATTATATAGATAGTGAACTGAACGGAAATACCGAAAGTTCACTCACAACCGGTGACTTCGATGTGGATATTGATGGCGGAACACTTGATGGTGCACCCTTGGGCGACGAACATGGCAGGTCAAGTTACGATTATATAAATAATTATATCGGTCTTTCAGGCATACCGATGGATTATTTCCAATCCAACAGCACACATAACTGGCGAACTATTTTCAATATACATGATTACAGTGAGGGACATACTGTTTGGGATGGAAGTGAATCAACTGCCTGGAATAATGATTTGAACTGGTCGGCTGGGATTCCAGGTGATAAAATGACTGCCATTATTCCCGATGCATCCACTACTCCCAATGATCCGATACTGGCAGCAGGTCAAACAATTGGAGGTCTTCAGATTTTATTCGGCGGGATCATGAACTTCAATGGACAGACTTTGACTATTAATGCCAATAACTACAGCGGTTTCGAAGATCAATCTGGATTGTCAAACTATAACGGTAGTACCGTGATAATTGGTACAACCACCTCCGGCTACAGTACTCCGATACTCGGGATACCTCATTTCGATAATCTGACAATCAATTCTGGAGCAAGTGCAACAGCAGAAGCCAATTCACATATTTACATTTCGGGAACATTCACCAATAACGGAGCTTTTGTTGCCAGTACATTTGATAATACGGTTGAATATAATGGCGGCGCCCAAACGGTTGTTGATCCGCAGAATAATATATACTACAGCCTTACTCTGAGTGGCAGTGGCACTAAAACCCTGCCACCGACTTTGTCAGTAAGTCACGAATTCGTTCTGGGCGGTGCAGCAACTCCTTTGGGAACCACACTCAACGTAGGCGGAAATTTCATCAATAATTCATCCGGCAGCTGGTCGGTAACGAATGTTAATCTTAACGGTACAGCTACTCAAATACTGGGAGGTTCAATAGCAACTACTTTCACTAACCTGACAATTAATAATACCGCCGGTGTAACAATCACCAACAATGCAACTTCGAACGGAACATTGAACCTGGCCATCGGTTTACTCACAACAGGAAGCTACACGATGACCGTTGGTTGCAGCGGAGATATTACTTATCCCGTCTATCCAACCTCAACTAGCTATATTAATGGTAAGTTAGCCAGAGTTTATTGTACAACTGGTTCCAAAACTTTTCCGATAGGAAAAGGGGGAAACTACCGTCCGCTAACATTAGAATATACAGCACTATCAGGTACAAGTACCGTAACTGCCGAACAGTTTGAATCGCCTATTTCGGGATCAATACCGGCAAATACCTATTACCAGACAGATCGTTACTGGACAATTACACAAACAGGCGGAAGTGCCTTTGCCTATAATTTAACGCTCAATGGCGATCCCTTCAATCCCGGTAGTGGCAGTCCGGTAATCGTTAAAGGCGATGGGACAACGAATTCTTCCGTTGGTGCTGCGTTTAACAGTCCAAACTTTAGTACCATTACCGGGCAAACTTCCTTCAGTAATTTTGCTGTGGGTTCTGAGTGTACGCCTCCTGTGATCAATACACAGCCAGTATCTGTATCCGTCTGTGATAATAGCGGTACTGCTGTGTTCAGCGTTTCTGCTACCGGCAGTAATTCATCCTATCAATGGGAAGTGAGCACAACCGGAACCGGAGGAACTTTCAGTCCGGTAGCAAACGGTAGTGTTTATTCGGGTGCTGCAACTGTGTCTTTAAGTATAGCAAATCCTTCTTACAGCATGAATGGCTATGCTTACAGGGTAGTAATAACCCGCGACTGCGGAAGCAGTGTGACTTCCGATGGAACATCAATATTAACTGTTAACGTATTGCCCACCATTACTTTGGGTGTCAGCCCTGAGGTGTGCGAAGGTAGCACTTCAGCTTTGCTGACTTATTCAGCCACTAGCGGTAGTCCCGATCAATATATGGTGGATTTCGATGCAACAGCCGAAGCCGCAGGATTTTCGGATATCAGCTTTGTTTCACTGGAGAGTCCCATCAGTTTGACAGTACCTGTCTCTGTAGGTTCTGGTACTTACAACGGAACTTTATTCGTGAAAAACAGCACCACAGGATGTATTAGCAATGGATATGCATTTACTGTCACGATCTGGGCATTGCCCCAGGGATCACTGGCAGGTAATAACATTTATTCCGGAGGAACAGCTATGCTTACCTGGACAGCATCCAGCGGCTCTGGTCCGTATACATTGGTTTATGATCCGGGTAATGTTACCGTTAATAATGTAGAGTCGGGAATTCCTTTCAGTGTAGGAACAGTTTATTCAACTACTACTTATACACTGGTTTCGGTAACTGGCGTGCACGGCTGTGCCAGAACCAGCGGTTTTACAGGCGCATCTGCCAGTGTTATCGTAACCTCCAGATTTATCTGGACAGGAAGTACCAGCAGTGACTGGAATACAGCTGTAAACTGGGTTCCTGCTGTTGTGCCGTCATCGGGAAACAATGTGGAATTTGCCACGGTTGCCAATTATGGAACTGTTGCTGCTAACGATATGATGCTCCCGTATAATTCTTCGACAGTTGTTCATGATTTAACGAACCTTTCAGATAAAGCCGTTGTTGTCCCTGCCGGTTCCTCGCTCACTGTCAGTGGAATTATTACAGGCTGTTCGTCACCTGCCGATGCATCCAAAATTCAGATAAAAGCTGCACCGGGTACACCTAACGGCACTTTCATCATCAACTGTACGGCTCAATCTGGTTCTACGTACAAGGATGTGTATGTCACTGTTGACTTGTATGCCCAGGGATATAAAGATACCGAAACAAACTGGACAGATAATATTCCCGGTAGTCCAACATATAATACACCATTCACAGCTTCTTACCACTGGCAGTATTTCGGTGTTCCGGTAGCAAGTGTCACATCCTATCCTACATTCTCCGGATCGTTCCTGAGGAAATACTTTGAAAACTATAACGGTGACAATACTCAATATTATCAAAAATGGAAAAAACTGACAAACGACAGCATTCTCACAGCCTTTAAGGGCTATGAAATTACACAGCGCAACAAGACTGTTTACTCCATACCCGGTAAACTGCAGTACTGCGATAAGTCCATTACACTCACACGCAGTGCACCAGCGGTGAGTGGTTCGGGAGATATCAATATCAACAACCTGCGTTACGGATTGGGACAAAATATCTTTGGTAATTCCTATACGGCTTCCATCGATATCGATAAGCTGGATTTTGCATCTCAGCCAAAGATTGAGCCAACGGTGTATCTTTACAATACCGGAAGTTTTACCAACTGGGGGAACACAACCGGTGGAGGTCTGAACGATGGTACCGCAATTACGGCAGGACAATATACATCTATCCCGCAGAATACAGCTCCAGCCATTTATGACGGAAAAATTCCTTCGATGAACGGTTTTTTGCTGTTCCACAGGGGAACGGAACCATACTACCAAAGCGTTAGTGATGAACCGGTGACGATTACATTGCCTTATGCTGATGTGGCGATTAACACCAAGCCTCAGACTGCACCCCGCGAACGGTTGAAATACTTGCATGTAAACCTGGCAAGTAAGTCAACAAACGATAACCTGTGGCTCTTCAGTCAGGAGGGTACGACCAGTAAGCGCGACGATGGCTGGGACGGACGGAAATTTTTCGGAACACCCACCGCGTTTATTTATACTGAAAATGCAAACGGACCGATGCAGGTCAATGCAGATAAAACCATTGATGGCGAGGTCCTCAGTTTCTACGCCAATGAAGATACGGAATACACGCTTAATCTGGCTAAAACCAACCTTCATGAATATGCGAGTCTGCAACTGATTGACCTCGTAGCCCGGACGGTTACACCACTCGACAGAGATACGACGACCTACCGTTTCACAGCCGACAGCAAGGGAACCAGCATCAAGCGGTTTATTATTGCCAACTCGACTTACATCGACCTCAGTAGCGATAAGTTCCGCTATCTCAATGGCTACGTGCTGAACAACAACCGGCTGATCATCAGTAACCTCACACCCAGTGCAGGGACTATGTATCTGTACGACATCTCCGGTAAGACGCTGATAAACAGGAATATCTCAACGGCTGTAACAGAGATTCCTGTATCGTTGCAATCAGGGGTTTATATATTAAGCCTGAAAGCAGATGGAAAACAGGAAACAATTAAGCTGATCATTAAATAAGCCGTGATATGAATATAAGGAAGAAAATAGCAGAAATTGTATTACTTACTCTGACAGTAGTGATGGGAGGCGGCTTTGTATACTATTCGATATTCACCGATATAAAAACGACAACCCAATCTGTTTCGAGTATATACAATCAAAAACCGGTAAGTCCGACTGTGCAGTTCGAAAATATAAAGACGAAAAATGGTCGTAGTACGCACTCCAATACCCGGCTGAATGATCTAAATATGCCCCGTACAGCAGCTACTCCGCTTCACAAAGATGTCCGGATGGATGGTATCACATCTGACCGGGGAAATATCCAGTATGATTATACGAGTTACAGATACAGTGTGAAAAGCAATAGAAACAGCGATATGTATAAGGGTGGAGGATATTGTTCGACAGAAATACTGGTCTACAGTAGTCGTGGAAGCAAAACCGGAGGCAAGGTAGTAGCGCAAACTGCCGGAGGTATAACCCTGACAGAACCCGGTGCTACATCGCCCTTCGCTGTGCCAAAAACGCCCAATGGAACTCCTCCTTCCAGTGCTGATGGAATCATCCTGAGTGATCCCATGACAGACCCCAACGAAAACGAAATGATACCCGTGGGTGAAGGGATTTGGATGTTGATATTGTTCATTGCATGTTATGCCGGTTGGATTAGTTTCGTGATGCGAAAGTAACAACAAAATAATTTACGGAATTTAATTCAACGATTAGGAAGGTGTCCAATAAGTTCTGGGCACCCTCTTCTGTTTTGTAAGGAGCTGTGTTCCGGACAAAAAATAAATACTTTATATTTGTTGTGTATGTTTCTTCGGACTAAACATCCTTTTACAACAATAGCAGATTCCGAATGCTTTTGGAATCGTTAACCATTGCATAAGGTTGCTGCCATTAAAGAGCAAATCCGAAAGGGTAGTTTTGACTGGAAATGGAAGCTGAAGAATAAAAAACTATCGCCCTGTTACATCACTTCGTTGAAAAGTATCATAGACGTTTCGACCAAAGAATAAATATCTATACTATCCATAATGAAATAACCTAATTACATGGCATTAAAATATAACTCCATAAAGTAAAATAATATGAGAAATTCTAGTATTTTTATTTGTTTTATTTTTTTTGATTAGTTGTTCAAGTCAAATCAATAGGAATGAAAAAATTGAAATTTCAGATGTAAAAATATTTCAAGATAAGACTATAAAACATAAGGATATAAAATATCCAATCTGATTGAAATAAAGTTAAGAGACATCAGTAACGACACCTTGCGTTTTTGGATGATGTCATGTTATTGGTCTGAGTGTCCAATTGCTTTTGTTTAAGCCGATCCCATTTGTGGATAGATGAATTGTTTATCATAATCGTAAGTATTAAGGAATAAACCTGTCTTTGCAGTAGCCGCATTCCGTTTCGCCTTCACTACGCCTTCACTTCATGCGGCTACTGCAAAGTCCTAAATATCATCTATTATAACAAAATCTCAAAGAACGTTTTTCATTTAATCCTATTAATGTCATATGGCACAAATACAGGAGCGACATTATAGCTTTATTAAAAAAGTAAAGACAAACTTGTTGGAAAATTTCAAGCTAACCAAATTTTTAAGATTGAACAATATCAAAGAACTTCCGGAAGAATAATTTCCTAAAGTTTATCTATGTTTTAACGTTGAAATTCATGCATTTTTATCAACCCTCATTGATCCTGATTTCAGAAGTTACCTCTATCGCCTTACGATACACTGCACCTACACCACAATAGGTTTCCTCCGACATACGGACAGCTTTCTCAAGTTTGTCGAGTGGGAGATTTTTGCCCGTAAATTCGTAGATGACATGCATCCGGCTGTAATGTTTTGGATGTTCTTCGGTTACATCAGCCTCCACGCTGACATTACACTTCACAACCTCAACTCTCATTTTGCGAAGAATCAAAACCACATCCATCCCCGTACAACCAGCCAGTGCTGCGAGCATCAGTATTTTTGGACGCGGACCGGAATCATGACCTCCTCCCTCTTCAGCGGCATCCATCACGAGTTTGTGACCGTTCAGTTCTGTTTCGAAAGCCATATCGCCCATCCATTGAGCTGTAATCATTTGTTTCATAATTATATTTTTTAATTTGATTTTTTGTTTGATGTATAAACATTTAAGGAGTAAAAAAGTTTTTTTCATGCATACGGATGAAATATTTCAAAAAATATTTTTCCTGTTTTTTCGATGTTATTTTAAAGGAAACGAGCAAAATATTACAAATTTGAAAGAAAACAATTTGGTGAATAAACATTTGTAATTTAAGACCAGAAATGACTTCCCTTCCAACCATTTGCAGGACTTGCGGGCTGAAAATAAATTAATACATTTGCAGTACCGAATGTAGAAACATAATTATATGCAACCCATTTCATCCTTCAACGACCTGACTTCACACCTTGCAGAAGCCAATTGCCGGAAAAAACTGGCTGTTGCCAATGCTATTGATTCTCATACACTTGAAGCTGTACTGATGGCTGTGGAAGCAGGCATTGTGGAAGCATATCTGGTGGGCGATGTTGCAGCCATCGAGTCTCCTGAGTTGTTCGAGAAACCGTCGATACTTCCCTTTATTCACATTGTCGATAAACCTGAAGTTCAGGAGGCAACCCTCGAAGCAGTACGCATGGTAAAGGAAGGTGAAGCCGATATACTGATGAAAGGACTGGTCAACACCGATGTAATACTGCGGGCTATACTGGATAAGGAAAAAGGGTTGCTGCCTTCGGGCAACGTGCTTACCTACAATGCAGCACTCGAAATTCCGGGATATCATAAACTGCTGTTTTTTTCGGACCCCGCCGTAATTCCTTATCCTACGCTCGAGCAGCGCAAAGCGATGATAAAATATGCCATCAACACCTGCAGGAAATTCGGTTTCACACACCCGAAAGTAGCTCTGATACATGCTACCGAAAAACCAAGCCCCAAAATCATGTTTATGCAGGATTATCTGGACATCATGCAAATGTGGCGTATGGGTGAATTTGGTGATGTGATAATGGATGGACCACTGGATATATTTCTGGCACTTGACAACGAACGTGGCAGCATAAAAAATGTACCGACACCTGTGCTGGGAGATGCTGATGTACTGATATTTCCCGATTTTGCAGCAGCCAACGTATTCTACAAAGGAGTTGCACTGTTTGCCGGAGCGCAAATGGGTGGTATCTTGCAGGGAACCTCAAAACCCTGTGTACTCACCTCGCGCAGCGAAAGCTCTCTTTCGAAATTTTACAGCATTGCCGTTGCCTGTATCCTGGCATAGCCCGCCTGTAAATACTATAGAAGTCATCTTGACTTTTTAACAAATGGCATTTATTTTGTTTTTTGACTTCGTAGAAGTCACATATTTGTAGTAGAATGATTGTTTTTTACATTCGA
>JAFNAU010000290.1 GCA_017860335.1 Bacteroidota bacterium | reverse complement strand
ATAAAAATCTCTCACAATGTATTTTGTGAGAGATTTTTTTGTTTAAAAGCACTATTCAGAGCATTTTTTGTAACTTTGCATTTCAGAAAATTAATAAACGAAAAAGTTCTGTCCATTAAAATTTAATCAAAATCAAAAATTCATATAATAGAGATTATGCTTACACTGAAATACATAACAGAAAATGCCACAGAGGTCATAGCACGACTGGCAAAAAAGCATTTTGACGGCAATCAGATTATAAACCAGATTATAGACCTGGACGAAAGACGTAAAATAACTCAAACAGCAGCCGACAATTTTTCAGCTGAGCTAAACAGTCTATCGAAAGAAATCGGACAACTTTTCAAAACCGGCAAACAAGCTGAAGCCAATGAGGCTAAAGAAAAGACAATCGTCCTGAAGGAAAACATCAGCAAGCTCAACGAACAACGTGATGAGATAGAACAGAAGCTTCAGGAACTACTGGTGCTTGTTCCTAATCTGCCTCACGACAGTGTACCCGAAGGTAAACATGCCGAAGACAATAAGACTGAACAAACAGGTGGAATAATTCCCGAGCTTGGATCCGATGCTCTCCCCCACTGGGATTTGGCAAAAAAATACAATCTGATTGATTTTGAACTTGGAGTAAAAATAAGCGGAGCAGGCTTCCCTGTCTATAAAGGTAAAGGCGCCAGGCTTCAACGGGCACTCATTAACTTTTTCCTGGACAACGCACGTGATGCCGGTTATCTGGAAGTACAACCACCGTATGTAGTGAATGCTGCATCCGGTTACGGAACCGGTCAACTACCCGATAAGGAAGGACAAATGTATCATTGCGGACTGGATGATTTATATTTAATTCCTACTGCTGAAGTACCTGTAACCAATATCTACCGCGATGTAATTTTGGATGAAAAAGAATTACCGATCAAAAACACTGCTTACTCGGCATGTTTTCGCAGGGAAGCAGGTTCGTACGGAAAAGATGTGCGCGGGCTCAACCGTCTGCATCAGTTCGACAAAGTAGAAATTGTACGTATTGACACTCCTGAACACTCATACGAATCACTTACCGAAATGGTGAATTATGTTCAGTCGCTGGTTGAAAAGCTGGAACTGCCCTGGCGAATTCTTCGGCTTTGCGGAGGCGATATGAGTTTCACTTCTGCCCTTACTTTTGATTTCGAAGTGTATTCAACTGCTCAACAGCGCTGGCTGGAAGTAAGTTCTGTTTCGAATTTTGAAAGCTATCAGGCCAATCGACTGAAATGCCGTTACCGAACTGCTGATAAGAAAACACAATTATGCCACACATTAAACGGAAGTGCTTTAGCATTGCCCCGCATTGTGGCTGCATTACTTGAGAATAATCAGACACCCGAAGGTATCAGAATTCCCAAAGCGCTGGTTCCTTATACCGGCTTTGAAATCATCGATTAAAAAATATTTTTTATAAAACTAAAAACAGGATAATTTATTGATTATCCTGTTTTTAGTTTTATGATTTATAGCTACTTAATACCCCGCTCGTTCAATGCTTTTTGATATTTGGCAGCATTAATCTTATGCTGTGTCCAGTCTGCCGCAAAATTATGCTCGCCATTCAGTGTTTCCTTGGCGCACATATAAATGTAATCGCTTTTATAATAATTCAGGACGGCATCAATGGTCTCCAGATTGGGTATTCGGATAGGCCCTGGAGGCAGACCGGTAAATTTGTAAGTATTATAAGGAGAATTCGTCTGCAAGTGCCCATACATAACCCTTTTTATTGAAAAGTCACCAACCGCGAATTTGATGGTAGGATCTGCCTGCAATGGCATGTTTTTCTTCAACCGGTTAATATAAAGCCCTGCCACGATTGATTTTTCGTTTTTACTGTTTGTTTCCTCATCAACAATAGAAGCAAGAGTAATCACCTCTTCGGGCGACAAAGGAATGGCTGAAGCCAATTGCTTTCTGCTATCCGTCCAGAATTTAAGGTATTCCCTGTTCATACGTTCAAAGCTGAGCATACTAAGAAACTTTGCCGAGTCGGGCATCAACTGAGCAGCCAGTTTTCCGGCAAGTTGTTCTTTTGTACGGATATTGTTCAATTTCAACTGTACCGGAGTTTGATGACCGTTTTTCAGATTACGGATTAACCTGAAATTTGCTGTCCCTTTAGATATTTTATAGCGTCCGGATTTGATTTCATTAAGATTAAGGATTTTAGCAGCAAAATTAAAGCTAAACACACTGTTAATTTCAGCTTTTTCTTCCAACTGATCAATCACTTCGCTATACGCGGTATTATCGGGAATCAACAGAAAAGTGACTTTTTCACCCTTTGGGCTGATATTGGGCATGAAGAAGACATATACAATGAACAGTACAATTACAGCCCCTGCGAGAAGTAAAGTTATGAGAATATTCTTATTTCCAGACATATGCATGTTTTATATTATTTATATATTATAACGGGCAAAATTATTAAATTGTTTTTGAATAATTTTGTATAGAAAGGTTTTGTTGATAATAAAAGTTTAAGTATATTTGCACTCGCAAAATCAGAAACGCAGCCATGGAAGTGTGGGTGAGTGGCTGAAACCACCAGTTT
>JAFNAU010000012.1 GCA_017860335.1 Bacteroidota bacterium | reverse complement strand
ATAGTACGACAAAAAAAATGTTCACAAAGATAACAGCAATAAAATGAGTCAGTAAAGGTCAAGCCCTTCGGGTTTTTGTCACAATCTCCACACCTCCCGTTGGTCGGGTAGTATTCTGACAAAAAACCTTGACAGCCTCAACGCTCCGTTTCACTTCGCTTTTTCTTGCAGTAAGAGGTGGTTTACATTTTCTTTTCCCTTTTCGTGTTTTTTCGCGAGGAAAACGGCAGGTTAAAGCAAAGAAAGGCAATAGCTTCCAATCTGATTATCTATCAATTAACTCGCATTACCTTTGTTCAAGACAAGGTCAAAAAGGGTTCTCCTTCGTACCAAGTCCAAATTAAACTATTATTCATTTTTTAAATTTTCAAGGTATGGGAAAGATTAATTTAGGTATTCTCGGAAGCTTCTCAGGTAAAGTGGGAAATGTCGTAGGTGGTAACTGGAAAGGTATCAGCTACATGCGTGCAAAAGCAACTTCAGTAAGCAATCCTCGCACAGATGGGCAGGTAAATCAGCGTACTAAGTTCGCTTTAGTGTTGGCAATTTTGAAACCGATAACCGGGTTCCTCCGTGTTGGTTACAAAAAGTATGCAATCAAGCAAACAGCATTCAATGCTGCTATGTCTTACATTCTGAACAATGCTGTTACTGGCAGTTCCTCTGCTGACTACAGTGTTGATCTTGCCAAAGTGCTTGTTTCTCGTGGTAACTTGACCGGAGCTGTGAACGCCTTAGCCACCTCTGCAAATGGCGTTGTTACCCTGAATTGGGATGATAACTCTGGCAGTGGCACTGCCACCCAAACAGACAAAGCTCTGATTGTTGTTTTAAACCCAACAAGAGCCGAATCTGTATTTGATGCAGGTGGAAATCAAAGAGTCTCAGCTACAGAAGATATTTCTGTTCCTGCTGATTGGGTTGGCGAAAGCGTTGAAGTATTCCTGGGCTTCATTACCGCAGACGGTAAAGAAGTTGCAAACAGTGTGTATTTGGGTTCTGTGACTGTTGCCTAAGCGTTGGCAATTGGTTTTCTTGCGAGAGCCGCCCCAAAAAGGGGCGGTTTTTTTATTCTCCAGCTCTCAAATTCTGAGATTTAGTGTATCTTTGCAGGAGATTTATATTTATCTATTAAGCAGGATATAAATAATTGATATACAGGATTATATATTTTATTTTTATTGCCTTTTTATTTGTATCATATTTGCAACATGTGTTTTCATGTTGCTGAATATCAATATATATTACATTTGAAGAAGTAAAATAAGCCGCTGCGCGAATTAATTATTTCGCGTTTAAAGTTTCAAGTTATAGAACAGCTCAATCTGATATTCTGGTTGGGCTGTTTTGTGTATTATTAACCACACAAAACCTATTTGTTTATTTCACGCCTAAATCTACTTTTTGATTCCGCACCTAACCTCCGCTAATGGACGGACAAACCATAAAGACGTTTAACAAGTATATGTAGTGAAAATTCATGCTACAAAATATATTGCTCGAAAGCTTTGTAAATCAATGAAAAACAGTTAGCTTTGCATTTTAATATACATTAATGCCCGCATACGACAGCAGATATTAGATTTTTTTAATTTGCACACAAATCGCACAATTATTCAATAAGTTACAACTGTACATAAATATAGTTTGGACATCATGGCTGATGATTCTCAATTATCTTTGATGATATTCCTATATGTTGCAAAAAAAAAGATGTTTGATTGAAAGAAATCTTTTTCCGTTAATGACCTTTTAAAATATAGCAGTCTGGCTTTAATCTGTGACCAAAATACTTCTGTAATCTGTAGAAATCCTTATCCAAATTATGATTGATATCAAAAAGTGGTTACCGCTATATAAAGCGTTATCATTAAATAGCAAGCTTCTGCATCCCTGTATAGTTATTGCCTATTATATTCTGTTTCAATTGTTCTACAATCTAATTGACAGTAAGTTACTTTGGCCTTACGAAAGTATGCATCAGTTCATGGTGTATTTCGCCCTTAACTTCATTCCTATCGTTATTACTTATATTGTAAACTATGTAATTGTTTTTTCTCGACCATCAACGTCTACACAGTCAAGAAAGTTAACAATTGACATTTTATTCTCGTTTGCCAGTATGATTGTAGTTAACCTGCTTTTTTTGTTTGTGGTTTCGTACATCGACGAGCAGTTAAGCCGCGTAAACTGGGCTGGCACTGTTTTCAACAATATTTTTATTTTCTTAGGTCTGGAAGTGACATATTTCGTCAAAAACCATATCAAGCAGATAAAGGAGATCAGTTTGGCGAAACAAAAGGTACTGCAATATCAGTACGATGCCCTCAGATCGCAAGTGGATCCTCATTTCCTGTTCAATACGCTCAACATTCTTTATTCTCTCGTAGCGAAAGACACAGAAAAATCTAAAGCTTTCATACTTTCTCTGTCACGAATATATCGTTTTGTACTTGAGCAGCAAGGAAGGGAAAAAGTGGCTTTGAAAGATGAAATTAGTTTTGTTGAGGAATACACAAAAATTCTCATTCTTCGTTACAACAACAATTTTAGCATAAAAATGAATGGTAATCCCAGCAAGCTACAATACATCATACCTTTCACTCTACAGCTATTGGTAGAAAATGCAATAAAACACAATAAGATAAGCACTCAAATACCGATGTGCGTAACCATCGATTTCAAGAATGATCATTTGACAGTGAGCAATCCTATTAACCGTAAAGAGTCGTTACACTCCACACAGATAGGATTGAAATACCTTCAGAAACTCTATGACGTTTATGAAAGAAAAATCGAGATTAGTGATGATAACAAGACATTTATTGTAACAATACCCTTTTTATACTAACAGTTATGAGATATATTATTATTGAAGATGAAGAAATTGCAAGAGAGAATATTCAAGACATCATCATTAAGATAAGACCCAACTATCAATTGATCAGCACATTGGAGTCAGTTGAAGAGAGTATCAAGTTTCTTGAAATAGAAGATGTTGATTTGATTTTCATGGACATAGATCTTGGTGACGGCAACTGTTTTGATATTCTCGAACATGTAGATGTGAAAGTACCAATAATCTTTACAACAGCATACAACGACTACGCACTTGAAGCATTTAAGGTTCACAGCATTGACTACCTGCTAAAACCTATTGTAGAAGATGATGTTATGCGTGCATTAGAGAAATTGGAAAGCATGACTGAAATCTTCAATCCTTCTGTATATAAGGAATTAGTGCCAAAGAATCGTGAAGTTCAACGCATACTTATCTGCGGTAACAAAACGTTTTCGTATCTCAATATCTCAGATATAGCATTTTTCTGTGTAGAAGATCGTTACATCATGGCATACTCCAAGGAAGGCAAAAACAATGTAACGGAAATGAAAAGTATGGAAGAAGTCATGTCCATTGTTTATGATCATGACTTCTTCCAACTCTCGCGCAGTGTTGTTTCTTCCATTCAGGCAATTGTGCATGTAAAAAAGATTGACAACCAAAGGCTTCAGGTTACTGTCTGCGCTGGTGAAATAGAGAAGGAGGCAATAATTAGTTCGCTCAGGAGGACAGATTTCCTCAACTGGTTAGGGCGATAGTAATCTCAATCAGATAAAAAATCATCTAAAGGTTTTGCTTTAATTTTTAAATGGATAAGTAACGATAGACTTGGTCAGAACAATGATATTTGTTTTCTCGTATTTGTCAGTAAGTTTTATCCATGTGGGACGCTTAACGTCGTCGGCACTTAGGTTAAAGAAACGAGTAGAACTATGCGCAAATGGTACAAGTGCTGATTTCATTCCTGCCACATTATTATAATAGTTTGCTCCGTTAGTATCAGCCATCAATGGAAAATTGAGAGATATCTGATTACTACCAATAAAAAAATAGTCATAATAAAGTGAGCCAATATAGCCAGAGCTATTAAATGTAAAGCTGAATTGCCCATTATAAGTTCCGATGAAAGCGAACAAAAGTTCTTCATTGATATTGTCAAGACTTGTCTTCAGATAATTCCAATATTTCTGACCATAGACACCTAAATTACTATAAGATATAAACCACATTCCATCAACGAGATATTCGTTTAGATTCGGAATTTCGGGCATTAAGACTATCTCGGTGTTGTTGACCTCAGGATATACGTCATTATCAGTGAGAACAAAACCAGATATTTTCTTTCCATCTATTTCAATGGGTTCATACAATTCTATGCCTTTCGGGGTAAACAGATAGTGAGCTACGATAGAAGACTGCGTTTCTTCTTCATCGGCAGAGATGGTGAGGTTACGGTCAGTACGCGACACTTTATATGTCTTTCCTGAGACATCAAGAGTGTATTTCTTAAATGTCATCATAAACTCAGCTGCGTTTGTTTCTTCTATATATTCTTTCCACTGTTTATCTATCTTCATTGGCACCATAACGGCGCGTGTACCTGATTTACGCCCCTTAAGCACAATACTATCCTGAGAAGCGTGCATAATACTAAAGTCATAGTCCCCTTCCATTCCACTTCCTGTACTCCCGCGGAACGGTGCTGAAGGATCAGAGAATAAATGTATCATCTCATTATATGTGTCAAAAGTAAGATATATGCCAGCACTCTGTTTCAAAGAATAGGAGCTCTCCAAAACATCCGTACTCTTAAACAGTTCACTCGCCATCTGCACCTTGCCATCGCTTGCAAATTTTATCAAGGTGGTATAGCCACCATACTCCATCGCTGATTGAGGATAATACTTCAAAATCCATCCATTTTCCTGTTGCGTAAGAATTTTTGTATATTCTTTAATTGCAGTAGTAGCTCTTTGTGCCGACGACTCAGTGAATACTTCGCCTTCACTGTTGCAAGAAGTTAGCAGAAGAGAAGTAAGAAGCAAAGAAAGTAGCGTGAAGAATACAGCAAATATCCTCCGGGCTTTATTTATAAGTAATATGTTCATAACTGTCAATTATTATTTATCTTTAATCAAGATTAAGATTAAGATCTACAACCTCTGCAGATCTACGCTGTACAATGCGGCGAAGGTTGTCGAGGTCAAAACCAAATGTTTCCTTGCAATAGCTTTTCACAATATTCAATTTGGCATTAATAGCCTGCTGCCCCGTTTCGCTGGCACTGCTTACAAGATTATCCCAGTAAGCTGCATCATTTGTGACGTAAATTGACAGGATTTCTACGAAATCTTCAGAAGCCTCACTACTCGCGTAATTTGAAACGAAACCCATATCGAGTGCTTCCTGATCAGTGAGATTGACCCAACTCTCCGACTGGTAGTTTTTCGCAGAAACCTCATTGAATTCTGTGGGATAACTCTTCTTTTGATTTAAAATATGTCCAAACTCATGGTGCATAGTCTTAAAATACCATTTATTGAGTTCTTCTACGTTTAAATTCTCTGTATTAATACCATTAACGTTGAAGAGTGATATTTTTAGTCCACCCTCAGCTGCTCCTAATACTACGGAGCCACTTTCATCGTATGCAGGCGAACCTATAAGGAATATCACCTTTGGACAATAAGAACGTATAAAATCCGTACCACATAGTTCTTCGTATGTCTCCAACCATAGAAATTTGATAAGTTTGGAAAGAGCAATAGACTTATTGTAATCGGCAGCAATAAGATTATAGCTTTTATCACTCTCATTAAACTCAAAACGATACTTAAACTCAATATTGTAATTGTCTACATAATTTTTTTCCAACCAGCGATCGAAATCGTTCTGCACTTCAGTGGTTTCACTTGCAAAAACACTGACTGGATCTAGTTCCTCGGAAGAGCATGAACTGAAGCTCACACCCGTTCCTACAACTGAAAAGGCAACTAAAATGCCTTGAAGTATTGATTTTCTTATATAATTCATAATTTTTAATTAACGTGGATTTGGTTCTATTCCTGCACTGATGACATCATCCGGAATTTGGAATACTCGTCGGGGATCATCCTGATGGAGTATATCTGCTTTCATACCATCACGGTTGTGAGCTATTTCTATGCCGAAACGTTTAATGTCAAACCATCGCAATCCATCCATCATCGTTTCGCATCTGCGCAGGTGGAGAATGCACTGAAGAAAGTTCTCTTGTCGACCATCTTCTACAGTGAAGCCAACAGGATGAAAACGTTTCTTTGGTGTACCATTCTCGTTGGCTGGAAGTGGAGTACCGTCTGTTGCCTCCATATATTTCATGTCACCATATATATTATCGATGGAGTTGGCAGTAATCGTTTTACCATCAAGCGTATTTGTCTGAATCCAATAATTTATGTCCTGAATTGAATGGTCGTAATCTTTTAAATGAGCGTAAGCCTCGGCACGACAGAGTAGCGTTTCGTTTGTGCTAAGCATCACCGTCACACTACGTCGGTAACCTGTACCAGCTACTTTATCTGTATATTCAGCATACATGGAATACTTTGAATAGCAGACTTTCTGCTCCAGCCCCCAAGTAGAATGCCCCATATAAAGTCCTGTACCCTCATCGAGATTACCCCATATACCATCCATAAAATATGTCTCTTTCTGAGCTATGTTTACATTGTTATGACCGTAACGCGCACCATATGCAGTTGCTCCCAGCCAGAACGGCATATCAGAGTATGCAGTCTGTATCAGTAAATTAGCTGCAGAAGACTCAGCTATATACGCATTGCAACGAGACTCATAGTCGCGAGCCATATTGTGGATTGTATTCCAGTTGCGCAATAAGCTTGTTGGGTTACTACCAAGAACCTCTGTCGCAGCTTCAATGCATGCCTCCCACTGCTGAGTATAAAGATAAAATCGTGCAGCAAAGGCATAAGCAGCCTTACGGTTAAAGTGGTATTTCGGAACACTGTACAGATTGTTATCAATTAACGGCAGAGCTTCTTCAATATCCTTCTGTATGTTCTGATAGAGTTGTGCTAATGAGCCACGTTTGTAATTAGGCTTAACAGTTGTCTCAGGGGCACTGGAGTATGGTAGTCCCAAATCCTGACTGGCAGTTTCCGGATTGTAAGTTTTACAAAAAATTAATGCCAACTGAAAATGAGCCCATGCACGACACATTAGAGCTTCTCCGCGTTGTGGCTGCAAATTGGCAGAGTTGCCCATTGCGTCAATGGCCTGCAAAGCTTGATTGGCGACAGCGACCGAAGCATAACAGCCTTGCCATAAGTTGCTTGGAGAGTCGTTTGACTGTGCCGTCAGTTTGTCCCACAAATAAGCTTCTTCCTGAAGTTTATCACTGACTTCGTACTTTGACCCATTATCCATAGCGTTATCAGAAGCCATCTCAGCCATAAGTATGCTTGTAAACGAAGGATATGCAGATACCAACAACTTAGTAACTTTATCTGCACTGTTCAGTTCGGTACGGCTATCTGGTACTTTGTCAAGAAAACTGTCACATGATGACAAAAGCACTACAGCACATAGTAAATATTTTAAAGAATTCTTCATTTTTCTCTATTAATAATTTATTTCTAAAGTCCCATACGAAGGGTTAAAGTAAATTGCTTAGGCATCGGCGAAGCCACGCCTCCACTGTTATAGAACTCCGGATCCTGACCGTTCAGTTTCTTGTCGCTGTATAAAAGACATATGTTTGTTGCTTGTAGTTTTACTGAAAAATCCGACATTTTGAGATAGGTTGTCCATTCCTTTGGAAAGTCATATGAGACACTAATCTCTTTCAGGCGTATAAAATCTCCTTTAGCTGTGCGAGCTGTTGAGTAATTATACGCATTGTAGGCATAACTAAGCTGGTTGTCATTAGCATGGAGACGACGATCGGCAATAACAGGAATGTCTGTGTAAGCCTCATCTCCTTGAACAGTCCACCGATTTTTGAACTCTTTTGACATAGCAGTAAGATCGGAGTAAGTACCTTTGAATACAGGATCAAGACGTAGCACATTGCCCCCTGAATAAGTCATAAAGACATTGATTTTGAAATTTTTGTATTGAAATACATTACCAAGCGAACCTGTTATGGTAGGATCTACCGAACCCTCATACACCAGATGTCCTTTCTTCTCTCTCTCCTGAAAATAAATATCCGAAGTTGTGATTTCGCCATCTTCGTTAACAAACGTAGGCACTCCATCTTCGTTCAAACCACGAAAATCAAACGAAAAAAGCGAGCGCACCGGATAGCCTTCCATAGTAAATCCATTGCCTGTCACCATCTCAATAACGCTGGTATTAGAGTCGAAATCAGTCACAGTATTCTTCGTCCTTGAAAATATAAAGTCTGTGCTCCATTTAAAATTTTTCGCCTCAATGTTTTTTGTTGAAATAGAAAACTCAACACCATGGGAGCGCATGCTGGCCACGTTAGCATACTTAGAGATAATTCCGCCTACGCCTGTTGTATTAACAATACCAATAAGATCAAAGTTATTACGGCGATACCAGTCCAATTCAATATTGATGCGATTATTTAGGAATCCTGTTGCAGCGCCAATATTCAGTTCGTGCTTCTTTTCGTAAGTAAGTTCGCTGTTTTCAATGTCTTCGAGTTGTAGTCCGGACTCTGTTGCCGACGTAAATGGACGCCATGGGTTATAACTTGAGATAACAGAAAGGGAATTTGTGACGAATGAAGGGCCACGATCAGCAGTAAGGGAGTAAGAAGCACGCAATGTAAAGTTTGACATGACAGGTCGCAGCTGTCCAAACCATTTCTCCTCATGGGCATTCCATGCACCTGAAATATTCCATGTAGGAAGCCATCTCGCAGAACGACTGCGCCCCAGTTTGTTAGTACCTTCGTAACGCATAGTTCCGTTAATGCTATATTTACCCTGATATGAATAGTTTGCTGTACCGAAGAAAGCAGCAGAACGTGAATTGGCGTCAACCACACTGTAGTAGGAAGTTCCCTCCTCTTGCGACTGCTTGAAGTACTGATAATCGAATGAAGCGAGCAGACCCATGTCATACTGCATACCAACTCCCTGAAAGAAAGTCTTACGACGTTCTAAACTATTCACCTCCATACCACCAAAAAAGTTAACAATATGATCTTCATTAAATACATCGTTGTAATTAGCTGTTGCCCTAACGTCCCAACTATTCATTCTGTACTTTGTTTCACGGTAAAAGCCTCCGGACGACAGTACCGACACCGGCAAGGAATTTGCATTGTCGGGGTCAGTATAAAGCCATGGATTACTGTCACGTATGGTAGCGTCGTCCATTGAACGATAAGCCAGAGCCTGGTTCGAACTTTCGTGAATCTCGTGCTCTTGTAATGTAGTTGAGAACTTATATGCATAAATAGTTGAAAGTTCAAGTTTTGCAGTAGGTTTATACTTCAGCTCAGTTTGAATCTTTGTATCAACTACATTGAAATTCATGAAGTTATTCTCCAGCTCGTTAAAGATATTGAATGCTGCATAATTGCGTACATAATAGGCATCAGGATCTAATGCTCGGGAGCTATTTAGTGCATAAGAAAAAGGGTTGATATCGAAGTCGCGCTTTACCTCACCAGATACAACATCAAGACTTTGACCAAGCGTTCCCGGAGCCCGTTGTTTACGATATGCAGCATTACCTATAATGTTTAGTTTGAGTTTTTTTGATATCTGATACAGAGCATTTACATTACCTGTATAACGCTGCACATTGCTTTGCTTGTACCAACCCGGATCGTTCATATAACTGAACGAAGTATAGTACTGCGCCTTCTCAGTACCCGAGGCCATACTGATAGAGTGGTTCTGTGTTATTGAATTACTAAAAAGCAGATCAAACCAGTCAGTATTTCTATACTCAGCCTCTCGAAGATATGCATTGCGTGCACTCTGCGTGTTTGCCAAAGCAAAGGCACCAGTGGAGGGGTCGTATGTATTGAGCAGATGATACATCTTACCATATACACCACTGTTTGCTGCCCGATATGTTTCTGCAAAATTAAGCAGACCAGCATTATTCATTTCTTTATAAACTGCCATTTGTTCCTGAGAGTTCATAATATTGAAATCGTCATAACTGGGTTTCAAACGTAGCGATAACTCGCTTGTAAAACTTATCTTGTTTGATCCTGCTCTGCCTTTCTTCGTAGTAACAACAATAACTCCTGCCATAGCTCTGGCACCATAGATAGACGTTGCGCTACCATCCTTGAGAATCTGGAACGACTCGATGTCGTCCGAATTCAGCCCTGCAATAGCCGACGATATAAGTGTCACAGCATCACCAGAAGAAAGTTCATCGGCACTAACCTCAGTCACATCCTCCATTATCACACCGTCAACAACCCACAGCGGTTTTGAGTTTCCGTAGATAGACGTTGCTCCACGCACACGAATTTTTGGAGCCGTACCAAATGTTCCACTCACATTCTGAACACTGACGCCAGCCACTTTACCTTCTAAAGACCGGCTTACATCGGCCACACCATCGAGCTTAGCATTTGCACCACTTACCTTAGATGTAGCACCAGTAAATAATCTCTTGTCCATTTGTTGCATGCCTGTAACCACAACTTCCTTTAACGTAGTGTTTGATTTCAGTACTATGTTCATCAGTGGTTTAGGAAGCAATACCTGACTCTCCATGCTAACATAGCTGACGACTATATTTTTACCTTTGGGAACAGAAAGCTCGAAATGTCCGTTGACATCCGTGATAACACCAACATTTTCCCCTTCAATTTTTACAGTGGCACCTATCAGCATCTCACCGTTGTCTTCAGCTGTAACTGTACCTTTTACATATGTCTGCGCCATTGTCACTCCAATATTTATGAGTAACAGTAGTAGCAGTGTCTCAAATTTTCTTAGCATATCAGTCTTAAAAAGTAACAACTTGCGCGAAAAAAGAATTTGCATGCTGTCTTATGATAAAATGAAAAAATATTATTTTTATTATTTTACTATTTTAATTAAAATACCTTTGCCACTCGTTCCTGTTTTTTTGATATAAATTTGACCAACCTGAGGATGTAATACCTGACGTCCTGTAAGATCATAATAGCGAACATCGGTACTGTTTTCAACGTTTACAGAAGGTATACCTGTTATTCCCGTTGTACCATCGCTCCATACAATATTTGACTTATACTCCTTACCAGCTGCGGTTCGGTAAATGCTCTGTACGCCCAACTTAATGTTAGTAGGAAAGTAAAGTATCACAGTACGGTTATCAGCATCATAAGGATATATGTCGTAATTCTCCAGATTGAAAGGTATCTCTGTCATATCTGCAGTTAGGTCAACATAGACAGCCGGTGTCAGTACGAAAGGAGTTGACTCACCTTGCTTGTATATGCTGTAATACAAATTGTCGGTATCAAGGTCATTACCCTCAGTGTCTTTTGTCGGAATTTTTACTTGGATATATCCATAACCATAGTCATCGTATGAACTTTCATCAGAAATACCTGTAATAGCAGGATCCTGAAGAGTAGCAACGGTTTCAACAAAGATTTTGAACTGAGGGAAGTCGTAGTTTCCTACATTAGCAGCTGTTGTTCCGGTGCCCTGACTAATAAAGAACGTTACATCATCAGTTGTTGTCAGGCTTTGAACATCTGCATTATAGTTAAAAATAATTTGATTAGCCTGTTCATACAAAAATGTCAGACCATCTGTTGTTGTCATCCTACCCGTACGGAAGTACAGATAATGGTTGCTTGTAACATCAGCACCAAGGAACTGATTGGGCAGAAATGTGGCTATTGTGCCATTGATTGTACCTTTAAACCACTGCTCCTTGCTGTTATTATATGGGTTGCTGACAAATATATCGTTACCCACCATAGCCACACTAACTTTCTTTGTTGAAGTAACACCTTCAGGGTCATTGGCAAACTTGTAGGAGAGTATCCATGTCTTTATTTCAGCACCTTCAGGGAGTGTAGTCACAAGACTATTGATAGGAGTTTCTGAAAAATCATAATCACCATAGCCTGTCCAAATACTATCCGCATCAATAAGACCAAGAATTACGTTTCCATCCGAACTGCCGTCGAGTGTAAGAACGCCTGTTTCCGACAAACTGAATGTCAGCTCATTAGCATTTGCGGTATCAATTGCATAGTAAGTACTGTCGTTATCCTGATCCGTCGTTTTTACAAGGCGCGAAGCATAAAATGGGTATTTCACACCGTCTTGTTCCTGAACAAGTATTAGTTGTGGAAATGCAGCCTTATATTTATCACCAATCTTTTCAAGCTTAATGTAATTATCAATCTTAAACTTACCTATTGTTCCCTGAAGATATATATTACCGTCGGTTCCATTTACATAATTGCTTATCAAACCATTATCAGTGCCTGAATAAATACCACTACCTAATTTATAATAGGTGAAAGAACTGCGTGAAGTTTCTGTCTTTGTTCCTTCAGGGTTTATGATAAGTGCACTTTCGTCAAATGTAGGATCTTGGTTTGGGTCTGGGTCTGGATCCACAGTTCCACCATCAGCAGAAGTGATTGTACCATCAGTCCAAACTATATCAGATTTTGAGACTATGTCGCCATCACGATGTATTGCCTGGGCACCTAATTTTTTATGTCCACTCCAGGCATAATAGACACATGTGGCTCCATCACTATTCTGATAGAAATCATAATTTTCCTTATCTGCAAATCCATAAGGAATCTCTGTTATACTACTATCAAGTTTAGTGTAGATTTCCTTATCGAATGTAACAGGAGCATCGGAATTGTCTTTAAAAACATAGAAGCTGAGCTTTGACTGGTCAAGCGAATTACCATTTTTGTCTGTCAGTGCTAAAATTACCTGAAGATCATAGCCGGAATCCTTTATCGTTGGATTCTGCAAACTTACCTGTGCATGCAATGTTACACATACAAAAGTAAACATTGAAACGAGTACTAAAATTGTAAAGAATCTTTTCATATTATGACACTAATAATTAATTATTTTAAAGCAAAATTATAGCTTTAATCAAGCATCAGCATCAAAATGATACTTAAATAGTGTGAGTTGTGGAATTTACCGTTTTAACTGCCGTATTCATTACTTGAAATTAAAAATTAATACATTTGTCATTGCCTGATCTCAATATCACCTTATAACAATGCCTCAGGGCGTCGTACTAAAATATTTGTTTCTACGCAATTAGCTAAGTTGTAATGCCACTTCCCGATTACTCTCCGGATATCTTTTTAAGTATAGTACTTTTTGTGAGACTTAAATTTACCTTTCAACAAAGCCAAAATACTAATGATATTCAAATAACTATACATTATTTTTTTACCTTTTAACTATTTCATATTTGCGATAAGCGTTTAGATACTGATGAATATCAACTTATATTACAATTGATGAAGCGAAGAAAAATCTTTAAAAAATCTTCACCCCAATCTGATAAAAATCTTCAGGTTGGGGTGATTACGTTTACATCACCTGTCCAATAAATTTATTATCTTTGAAATCCTTTACTTAGCGGAGATGTCAGAATTTTTTGTTGCAAAAAAATGACCGGACTCTGCAGCTGAATGCAAAACGACAAGTTTAGCTTTTCGACACCAAAACCTCCTACTCATTGAGAATGAATTATTGGTCCTATTTATATCGGCCTTACAATTATCATATTGTAAATTACTGCAAATAGTATTGGCATACAAGTTTTTAGCAATCCCAGATGCGGTTTTGTCATATTCAAAAAGAAAATAATCTTCAAATCAGATAACACTTAAAACAGAAAAAATCGAAAAACATGAATTGTAAATCTAAAATCGTCTTATGTTGCCTGGCCGTGTTGGCGTTATCTAAGACAAATGCGCAGAACGAAGGACTGTATCCGCAGATTATCAACGTAAACAACCGCGACATTATTTCGCTTGAGGGTAGCTGGAAAACAATTGTTGACCCTTTTGAAAACGGTTATTATGACTACCGACTAAATCCGTCGCGAAGCGGTTACTTTCTGGATCAGGAAAATAACGACAAAAAACGCCTTCAGGAGTATAATTTTGCAACGGATAAAAGCTTGTTTGTACCTGGCGACTGGAACACGCAACGTCCGGAGCTGTATTACTATGAAGGCACTGTGTGGTATCGCAAACGATTTGAAATAAATAATATTGAAAACGAAAAACGGTATTTTCTGTATTTTGGTGCTGTAAATTACGAAGCCCGAATCTATCTGAATGGAAAACCAATCGGTGTTCATACCGGAGGGTTTACTCCATTTAACATTGATATAACTGATAAAATCAAAATTGGAGAGAACTCGCTTGTAGTTAAAGCTGATAACCGCCGAAAACCGGAAGGCGTACCTACTGTGAATGCCGACTGGTGGAACTTTGGAGGAATAACCCGTCAGGTATCGTTAGTTACCACGCCAAAAACTTTTATACGCGACTACATGATACAGCTTGACAAGGGCAACAACAAGCTGATAAAAGGATGGATACAATTAGATGGCGCTCAGCAAGGTGAAAAGATAACCCTGAAAATACCTGAATTATCAATTGAAAAAACAGTTACAACCGACGATAAAGGCTACGCTGCGGTGGAAATAACAGTAAAAAAACTAACCCTCTGGAGCCCCAAAAACCCGAAATTGTACACCGTAACTCTGAGTACAAACAGCGATAAAACCAGCGACCAGATTGGATTCAGAACGATAGAAACGAAAGGAACCGATATTTTGTTGAATGGCGAAAAGATTTTTTGTCGCGGTATATCTATCCACGAAGAAACAGCATTTAACAGTGGGCGTGCTTACAATGAAGAACAATCGCTTACGCTGCTCAACTGGGCTAAGGAGCTGGGGTGTAATTTTGTTCGACTGGCGCACTACCCTCACAACGAATTTATGATACGCACTGCAGAGCGTTTGGGA
The DNA here is from genome assembly GCA_017860335.1 of Bacteroidota bacterium. GTDB lineage: Bacteria > Bacteroidota > Bacteroidia > Bacteroidales > Paludibacteraceae > UPXZ01. Next base: position 6,019 of record JAFNAU010000012.1, on the reverse strand, counting down.
TTGATGGTTTGGAGCGAAATTCCCGTTTACTGGACGATACACTGGCTGAACCCTGCAACTTACACCAATGCCGAAACGCAGCTGACGGACATGATAACCCGCGATAAAAACAGAGCCAACATAATTATATGGTCGATAGCCAACGAAACTCCGGTGGGCAATGCCCGTCTGAATTTTCTCACTAAATTAGCCAACAAAACCCGGGAGTTGGACAACACCCGTTTGGTAGCTGCTGCGATGGAAAAAGAAGAACTCAGCCGGAATCAGTTAACGGTACACGATCCGCTGGGTAATGTGCTGGATTTAATCAGCTTCAACCAATATGTAGGTTGGTACGATGGTAACTGGGAAAAATGCGATTTGGTAAACTGGACTTTCGATATCAACAAACCGGTTTTTGTTTCGGAGTTTGGAGGTGGTGCCAGATATGGTCTTCACGGCTCAGACAAGGAGCTTTTCACCGAAGAATATCAGGAGAAATTATATGAGAAAAATATTGAAATGCTAAAGAGAATTAAGGGATTAGCCGGAACCACTCCCTGGATTTTGAAGGATTTCAGATCGCCGCGGCGTCATTTGCCCGAGATACAGGATGAGTTTAACCGAAAGGGTCTTGTGTCGGATCAGGGACAGCGCAAAAAAGCATTTTTTGTATTACAAAAATGGTATCTTGGTATGGAGTAAAAAAACAACGGAAGATGTATCCCTGACAGCAAAATCAAGATACATCTTCCGTTTGTTTTACTTCTAATATGCGTGATTATTGAACACGTTGTAAAGACTTAGCAGTTTAGATACATTGGGCGAAACCATATCTGTTTTCTGCATTTTCAATTTCAGGGTATTATTCAGGGTTAGCCACACCTGAGTACTATCAGAACCTGCAAAAATATTCGCTACAATTCTTACACTGTCTGTTGCCGCATTAAGCCCTTGCGTGGTAGCAGGAATCGTATCAGCCCAAACTTCCATCTGGCGACCTGCATCAAGCCCAACAGCCTTATAAGCCATCCCGTATTTCCCATCGCTGATATGGATTTTAAAATAATTGGGATAGCTGCCGCATTGCATCAAAGCTGTAGGCACACCTAACTCATTTTTTTCGCCGGTCCACCACATGCCGCAGGAGGCTCCTACACCAATCTCGGGAATAACGGCAATATTGTTTCGGTGAAAATATCTTTCCACAATATGCGTATGCCCCGACAACACAAGCACATTAGGCCTGTCGTGAAGCAAAGCAAGTAACTGCTCCTTGTTTTTTGTATATTGGAGTGGTCCGTGCATGGCGATTATGAGCAAACAATTGCGTGGTACCAACTCAAGATCATTTTTCACAAACCGCAGCTCATCATCAGAAAACCTTGTATCGTATCCGTATCTGCCTTTGGGTTGCATATTATTTAACACCAAAAAATGCGTATTATGAGCATTAAAAGCATAAACAGAAGCACCAAAATGGCGACGATAGGCATCGTCGGAGGTAGAGGAGTCATTTACTTCGCGATCGTGATTGCCATAAACCGTCCAGGTGGGCGTTGAAAGATTATTGAGCAATTGCTTAACCGGCAAGAAAAGTGCAGGGTCATCATTGACCAAATCGCCCAACATGATATTCAGATCGGCCTGAGTACCGCCGGCAAGTTCCGAAATAACAGATTTGGAAGCGTAATTCAGTTCATCGGCATCCTTCACCTGAATATCGCCAACGGCCGTGAGGGAGAACGACCTTTTCATCTCAGCCTTCAGTAGTCCGAAATGAACTCCAGCTATTGTATTCCGAGAATCGACATCGAGAAATTTGAAGTTTGAGTTTGGTATTTTCGCCTGATTCAGCGGAAATTTATATTCAGAAGGTAATATCGGAAAAACTGTAGCCCGTGAGCTACAGTTGATCCGATAATTACCCTTTGAATCCGTAAAAACAATATCAACTCCATTAGAGACAGGGATATTTTTGATTCCTTTCTCGCCCCTATCCAGCACTCCGTTGGCGTTTTTATCGGCAAAAACAGTTCCTTCAACCCGAATTTCAGCGCAAATTAAGTAGGCTGAAGTTCCAAACAGAATGAGGAAAGAGAGGATTAATTTTAATTTCATTTTTACGTTTATAAAAAAATAATAATCAAAAAACCAAGACTCACCGGCAGCTTCGGTATCGAGCACAAAAGGAGTAGTCCATTCCTGTGTTTCGTCGTCGAACGAAGCAACCACCGGATATTGCGTCTCATTGCGATATAGCAAAAATGGCACACCTGTAGGCGAAACAGCCAAATCGAAATTGTATAAACCTCCGCTAACAACTGTAAAAGGATTACCCAAAGTACTTACCACGCCAGACTCAGCAGTATATTTTACAATTTTATGTTTTAGCGAAGCACCATCGGTAGAGTTATCGACCAAAGCCACATATACGTTTCCGGCGTAGTCAACTTCCATATCGAAGTCGCGAATGCTCATACCCGTAGCAGTAGCTTCTTTCCATTTATCAATCAGGGTAGTCCATGCACCATCTTTATATTTATAAACCGAAAAAGTATTTGGGGTAACAGCATTGTATACAGCCAGATAAACGGCTCCTTTCACTGTTCGGGCAGTTGGGAAATAAGACACAAGATCCGAAGTACGGCCGGTTACGGTTTGGTTGGTAGTCCAGGCTGTTCCGTCGAAATTAGAAACGCATAATTCCCTGCGCGCCAGCACGCCTCCTGTAGCATCAATCATACTGAATAGCATCAGTTGTCCGTTAGGGCCAAATGTAAGACCATTGTAAGATGCTTTGGAAGTAGTAACCCCTTTAGCTCCCACGAGTTCCCACGAAGTACCATTGTATTTTTTCACTGTATGCATTTGCGATGTAGCAGCAGTATAATCAGCATATGAAATATAAGGTTCTCCGGCAGCATTAAAAGCCAAATCGTAATATGAGCCTATTTGTCCGTCGGAAGCTTCGCCCATATGTACCCAGGCTCCGTTTTCGAAACGTAACATGGCCGCTTTCTGGTTGGCCGATTCAGGTCGGCTGGCTTTAAATAATATATAAGGCTCTTTCTTTACGGGATTTACTCTCATCATAGCCGACACCACCGAGTCGGTAGTAAAGGCCGGAAGAGCTGTCCACACATAATCGGCAGCTTTACCAATTGTAACAGAATAGCGGGCAAATAAGTTACCCTGCGACAGTACGTAATCCACCGGATAGGTAAAATTATTAGCCGTAACCCCCGACACCTGACGTACGTTGTTCACTTTTACTGTATCGTCCTGATTAGTGGTAAAACGTGCTATCAATGCCGATTTATCAGTTCCGGCAGGCAGATTAACTGTTATCGAAGTAGTTGTGACATTATCAATAACATAGTCTTTGGCAATGACACCCACATTGTCTTCGGCATAAAAACCAAAGCTCAGAATTTTAGGTTCTGTATACTTTACTTCCGGGGTATCATCCTTACACCCAATCAGAAGGATTGCCAAACTCAGCAAAAAATACATTGTTTTTTTTGTGTTCATAATCTTCTTTTTTTAATTTTTAGGGATTAATATACTTTGAATTATTTTATTTGTATTGAAATTAAGCGTTATCAGGCGAGCCAGTTGCTCAGCCGACAACGAATTTACCATATCGTCATAGTCACTCACAAAACTCCAGTTACTTTCATTGTTGTAAATTTTATTTCTGATAGCTGTACTCCAGAAAGAATCCTTCTGCCTGTCGGCCAGCATGGTTTTAATCAGGTTTGCTTTCACATCATTCAGCTCCGGCTCAAAGCTCTGCGGCAATTTTTCCATTTCATGAATAATTTTCACAGTTTGCGTTATAAGCGTATCTACATTTTCGGGCAAACATTTGAACGAAATAGTATTACGACTTAACGGACTGGGATACAAAGTAGCTCCCGACGACACCCCAAAGCTGTAAACCATACCCAGTTTTTCGCGCAGTTCTTTCAGCAGTTTCATTTTCAGCACTTCGGCAAGCATCTGATTTTGCAGATTAAACACTGACAAATCCTGACTGATGTTGTTTTGCTGAAAAACCAACGAAACCACTGCCTTAGGCGAATCACCTGCTTTTCGCTGTAAACGCGCTGCTGTAGTTCGTACCTTACCACCATCGTACACATATGTTTTGGCAAAATCACCGGCAGGCAAACCGCCGATATATTTGAGTACATAAGGCATAAGTTCATTCAGCTCACAATCGGCCATAATCACAAACGAATATCCCGTGGCCTTCCCAAAACTGCTGTTGTATACAGGCAATATTCTGTCAATTTTCAGTTCGGTATTTATCACCGTATCGGTCAACTCCCGCGTTGTATAATCTTTTTCTTTCAGCAACCGGCCAAAATCTTCGTAAAACCGGGTTTCGTCCGTTTTATTGGCAGTGATGTATGCCTGAATTGATTTTTCTTTTGTTTGATTAAATACCAGAGTATCCAAACCCGGCTCGGTCCATTTCAGGTACATAAGCTGAAAAAGCGTTTCCATATCCTGCAAGTTAGCTCCGCCCACTACCCCCGAGCGTGTTTTATCAATCAGAAACCGGGCAGAAGCGCTATTGCCTGCCAGAAAATGCGACAAAGCCTCGCGGCTAAACCGGCCAGCGCCACTTAGCCCTACAACGTTCCCGGCAACAAGCCCTGTAACATAATCGGCAGGTGCAAGAGCATAAGCGCCTCCCGCCCTGAATGCCGATAGCGATATTTTGTCTTTATCGGTCACTGAACGTTTAAAAATCACCTTCACACCGTTGGACAGTTCCAGCTCCTGCGCATTAATTTCAGGAATGGAAATCTGCCTGACCAGAGTTCCTGCCACCGGTTCGCTCTCCAACAGTTCATCGGGCATTTGATCCAGATTTTTGGCATATCGCTTAACCGGCTCTTTCGACACCGCATTTACATACCTCAGCAAGCTATCGCTATCAGGAAAAACCTTTGTCAGTTCGCTAAATGAGGTCATCATAAAATGCGTTTTTTCGGGGCGTACCAGTTTGCGAAACATGCGCACCATCGAGGCCGAATCAATGCGGGTTATGTATTTTTTCAGTAAACGATATTCCTCTTCCGACGATGTCACTACATTGCCTTTAAAGTATTCTGCATAAATTTCATTCATCAGGTCGTCGGAACGTTGAGGCGATTTTGAAGTCACCTTTCGTTTCATCTGGTTGAGGTATATTCTTTTTTGCTTTTCAATTTCATGTTTCAGAAAACCGTATCTGAACATCTGATTGAGTTGAGCTGAGAATTGGCCTACACCTTCTCTGATTTTGGCCGGATCCAGTTCTACGGTCGACATCAAAACCCGCTTCGTATTCAGGAAGTCCGACATACCTATGCTTGCTTTTTTGTAAGCAGGGTTATCAAACGACAAGGCATTGAGTCGCGCTTTCATCAAACGGTTAAGCATAAGTGCTGCCAGATAGTCAGGATAATCTTTTTCATTCTTTACCGCACGGGCTAATGGCATCAGCTGCATCATATTCAGCTCTACGCCCGCAAGCGACGAATGAATAATAATCCGTGCCTGTTGCTCAGCATAATCAGGAATTGAATAGTTTTTTTCAGGCAGTTTCGCTCCCCTGAGCTTGCCAAATTTTTCCTGTATCAGTTTTTCGATCTCAGCCGGATTCACATCGCCAACAACAGCCACAGCCATCAGGTTAGGGTTGTACCATTTTCGGTAATAATCCAGAATTTCGCGCCGTTTAAAATTTTTGATAACAGCAGTATCGCCAATAACAATTCGCTCAGCAAAGCGGGATTTATTCAGTAAATCGAGCAGCAGAGCGTTATTAACATCGGCCTGCGGTCCGGTTTTGGACAACCACTCCGACATGATTACACCCCGTTCATCCTCAATTTCAACACTATCCAGCAAAAGTCCGCCAGCCCAATCGCTCAAAATGGTAAGCGTTGAGTCCACCATCGCTTTATCGGTAACAGGCAGCTGTAGTTTATACACCGTTTCGTTAAACGAGGTATGCGCATTCAGGTCTTTACCAAATTTG